>NZ_JACJUZ010000007.1:0-103079 GCF_014299995.1 Sphaerospermopsis sp. LEGE 00249
TGTCTTTGACAATCTTGGGAAATGAATTTATAATCATGATCAAATCAATATTTTGATATAGCTTGCTCAAATTTTAATATATTTTGGGCTATTTTTATCACAGATTTCTTAACATTCAACACTTCTGGTCAAAAACAAACTCGCTGTCAGTTAGCTAATGGTGATACTTTGCAAATTGGACCTTATATGATTACTGTCCAGTTTGGATTAAATACTGTTATTCCTACACCTAATAATCCTTCGACTATTCAATTTAATCCTAATACTAATCTTCCTGATCCTAATATATCTCCAGTTCGTCCAGTTACGCCTTTAGGTAGTAATTTTCCACCTTCGGAATTTCAGAATCACAAAGTTGATTTACAAGCTATTCATGCTACTGGTTTACCTATTGATGAATGTGATTATTTAGCGGTTGGTGCTGGTTTGGGTAGTTTTATTTGGGTTGATTTATTAAGAATTAGTGGTGTTAAATCTGAAAAAATTATTGCTGTAGGATTAGAATCAAAACCTTATGCACGTTATCAGCGTTTATGTTTAAATTCTCAAATTCCTTTACATGAAAGATTGCGTTCTAATTCTGATTCTTGTCCTGATAATATTTGGGGATGGCCTAGTTATGCTTTGCGAGAATCTTGGGATGATTTAACAAAAGGTCAGATCAATTCAGCTTTTCAATATTTATGGCAAGTTTTTAATGAACCAACTTTTGCAGAAACTTATACGCCCCGTGCGGGTAATGTTTTTGATTCTATAGATCGGGAAGCTAAACGTATTAGTTGGGATAAAATTTATCGTTATGGTAGAGTGAGAGCAATTAGAAAAACGGAAGATGGTAGATATTGTGTTGCTTATTCTCGTGGTCCGGGAAATTATGCTTTTTTAGTTTGTCGTTATTTACATTTAGCTACGGGATATCCCGCTATTCAATTTTTACCAGATTTACAAGCCTATCGGGAAAAATATCAAGATTTTAAATCTGTAGTTAATGCTTATGAAGACCATAATCATGTCTATGAACAGTTAGAAAAACAAGGTGGTACTGTTTTAATTAGAGGAAGGGGTATTGTAGCTTCACGAATTTTACAACGTATTTATGAGGTGAGAAAACAAAATAGAAATATTACAGTTTTACATTTAATGCGATCGCCTAAACCCCACGGTAACAAATTTCAAAAAGCCCAACGTCCGGTTAAAAATCACTACGAGTTGCAACCTTTTAACTGGCCAAAAGCTTGTTGGGGTGGTGAACTACGAGTGATGTTAGAAAAAGCCACCCCAGAAGAACGTCAAAGGTTATTATCTGACTGGGGAGGAACTACTACCGCAGATCGTGGAGACTGGCAAAGAATCACAGAAGCAGGTATTAAAGAAGGTTGGTATCAAATTACTTTTGGTCAAGTTGTTAGTGTAGAAAGAGATGCCCAAAACCACACTATTACCCATATTCAAGAAAAGGGTTTTGGGGAAATGAAATTAACTGCTGATTTTATTATTGATGCTACCGGACTTGATGCCAAAGTTAAAACTAATCCCTTATTAAAAGATTTAGTTGAACATTACAAACTACCTTTAAATCATTTAGAAAGATTAGTAGTAGCCAACAATTTTGAATTAGTAGAAATGCGAAATACTCAAGGTCAAATGTATGTATCTGGGGCAATAACTTTAGGTGGACACTATGCAGCAGTTGATAGTTTTTTAGGGTTACAATATGCGGCTTTAGTTGCTGTGGATGGGATGTATATTGTCCGTGCGCCTGGTGTGAAAAAGTTAAATACTTTTAGTTCTTTAAATCAGTGGATAAAATGGGTTTTTAATCAAGCACCATCATAGGAAATAGGGAATAGGGAATAGGGAATAATGTATTTACCAATTACCCATTACCAATTACCCATTACCCATTACCAATCTATTCTGCTGCTAATCGAAAAGCAGGATAGGGAAAAAGTTGTTTAAATCCTGCAAGACGGTCTTTGAATGACTCTGAAGCATTATTCCAAAGAGTTTCATAATAAAAGAAAACCACACCTAATCCTTGTCTTTGGGCAGTTCTCACTTGATTTGTAATTTGTTGCATTGATACGGGGCTAGTTCTTAAACCTGCCATTATTCCCACTCCAGTTGGGATTAGTTGTTGTGCTTCTTGCATTTCTGGACGGGAAATTTTAGCAGAAAAACTGTTTAAATCAGAACGATAAACTTGTACAATTAGTTCATCTACTATGTTTAATCTTACCCAATTAAGCCAGTCTTGCAATTGTAATTTATATGCAAAATCGTAGTAATTAGGTGAAACTGAAAAAATTACTTTTGGTTTGATTTGCTTAATTCTTTGATTAAGTCTCACCATGAAATCTGTAATTTTATCTGCCCTCCATTTTACCCATTCTGGGTCTTGAGAATCTGCTGGGGGATCTTTTTCCATTTCTTGGCGATATAAATCAACTGTATATTGATCGTAACCAAATTCATGGGGTAAACTGGTATGATCGTCAAACTGGATACCATCAATATCATAATTTGATGTTAGTTCTACCAAGAGATCGGTAATAAATTTTTGTACTTCTGGATGAAAGGGATTTAACCATGCAACTTCACCAGCAGCACTAATAGAAGTTTCGCTACCATCCCGCTTTTGTGTTAACCATTCCGGTTTATTTAATGCTAGTTCTGAAGTTTGGGGAGTCATAAAACCAAATTCAAACCAAGGAACTACCAGTAAATTTTGACGATGGGCTTGATTAATTACATCGGCAAGAATATCATGGCCATCTGAACCACGAAATACAAAAGGTTGAATTTCTAAATCTTTGGCTATCTTACTGGGATACATGACATAACCAGAATTCCAAACTACGGGATAAATAGTATTGAAATTGAGCCGACGCAATTTAGTAACAGCATCGTTAACTTTGGTGCGATCTTTAAAGACGTTAAGATCATTGTTGGTAATCCATACACCTCTAATTTCTTGTCTTGGTATTTGGGCGTTAACGGGTGTAAAGGTATTTGTTAATAAAACAGTGACAAAAGAAATTAAAACCAAAAAGGGAAACAACCTTTTAAAAAATTTGTGATGCCAACTCATTGTTTTTATATGTTGCCAATATGAAGAAAAAAAATTGAATTTCACTCTTGGGTAAGAGGTTTGAATTAACCATTTATGCAGCTGTCTAAAATTGCGAAGTAATTTATGATTCATATTTTCTGAGGGTGTGCAAAATGTAAGTATTCAGCTATCAGCAATCAGGAAACAGCTAATAGCCAGGATTCAGAGGTTTTAATTTCAGGTTAATTTCAGGAATGTTATTTATCTGCATCTGTGTCTGTTCATTCTTTGTATTTCAATATTTCAGGTACTGACGGAAACCGACGGTTGAATGCTTACGTTTTTGACGTAACTACTTCAAATTAGTGCCTGGTTTAATAGTCCTAATTTGAAATTTTGGATTTTAGGTTCTAACTTTGTGCATAAAAGATAAAAAATATACCATACAATAGTGTAATAATGTCTAGAATATTGTAGAGATATCAATTACATTCTTGTTTAAGATGCAAACTGTAAAACCTTCCTCCTCAATGCTGTCTATTACGCCAAAACTATGTCAACCTTTAAAAATAGTCGCCTTGGGAGATAGTTTAGTATATGGATATGGAGACTATGAAAAAGGTGGTTGGGTAGAACAACTGCGCCGATGGTGGATGTTACCGGATAGTGTGGGTCATGTGCTTTATAATTTAGGGGTCAGGGGCGATCGCATTCAGCAAGTTTCACAACGGTTAGAAGTGGAATTTCGTCACCGGGGAGAAATTAGAAACCGAGTTCCTGATTTAATTATCCTCTCTGTTGGCGTTAACGACTCACCCCGTTTAGGTCGTCCCACTGGCAAAAATTATACAGATTTTGCGGAATTTGAAACAGCGATCGCCACATTATTAGATCAAGCACAACAACTTTGTCCAGTCCTCTTTGTCGGTATGGTCCCGGTTGATGAAAGCAAAATGCCTTTTCTCGATTGTTTATATTACAATCATGCTGACCAATATCGCTACAAAGAAGCTACCCGTCAAGCTTGTGAACAACGAAAGATTCCCTATTTAGACATATTTGATCAATGGATGTCACATGATGAAACCTGGAGAAGTCAACGCATGACAGCAGATGGACTTCATCCGAACACTCTTGGTTATCAAGACTTATTAGAAGCTGTCCTCAACTGGTCAGAACTATCTCAATATCATTGTCAAGTAGATTATCACTTGAAATTAGAACACACTTAATATTTAGATTCCTGACTTCTTAAACAAGTCGGGTATCTATTTTCAATCAACAAATTTATGATTTTATATATTCTGACTCCTGACTCCTGACTCCTGACTCCTTGAAATATTATGACTCCTACTTTATTTGGTCGTTGGCAAACTCGATTATTATTATTAGCAACTGTTGGTGTATTAGTATCTTTACCTTTTACACTGGGGTTAATAGGTTCTGGTGCAAATATTGTTTATTTTTTCATTCTTGCTTATGTTGCTATCTTTGGTTTAGGTTGGGATGTTGTTTATAATTATCTACAAAAATCACGCTGGGATAGAGACTGGCCAGCAGCTTATCAATTTTTTGCAGGTATTTGGGAGATGATATTTGTGTTTTGTGGAGTAAAGATTTTTGGTTTTTTACCTATACCTATACCAAAAGAGGAATTATCAATAGGGGCGTTTTTATTACATTATTCTGTAGTTTGGTTGGCGGTTTTTATGAGTTCGCAAAGTTTAATGAGAATTATTTTTCCCCGTTGGCGTTTTCGTGGTGGACAGTGGTTATAAAAGATAGAGTTTTTTTTCACGCAGAGGCGCAGAGGAGTACGCAAAGTTTAATGGTTAAATGTTTATGTCGATTATCTCAAATTTTATCTTCTAGATTATGATGGGAAATAAATTTTCTAGTGATTCATCTTACAACACAACTTTTAAAGCTTTCTCGATAATATTTACATATTCTTCTACTTTATACATTCGATAGGCAATTTTATCAACTTGATTTCTAATTTCTATTTGTCTCAGTAAAACTGTTTCTAAATCTGCTCTACCTACTTCTTGTGAAACTCTATTTGCAATCACTTCTAAAGTACGAAGATTACTAAATCTATCTTGATCATATCTCTTAACTTTAATAACGTCAAAAGCAATATTCACTAAGTTTCCTATTTCCCGTGATAATTTTTGTTTGCGACGGAAAGAAGCATCAAATTCAGTTAAATAAATTAATCTTGCTAACAGATATCTCCGTAAATAGGAATTACGAATATTGACGTTAGCTATTTCTATCCATTCTCTATCCCCTTCTTTCCAATCTTCATCATCAGTTACTTCTCCCCATATTATATATCCATTTGCAGTTGGCTCAATTTTTAATGCTAATAAATGTCCTTCTGCGTTTGCATTAGCACTTTCCCATTCAATGTCAATAGCATAATCACCAGTTAATTTATGATATTCATTTAATGATACTTCTTTGCTGGGAATTTTCGCAGCTTTATCTTCATAAGTCGTGATAATTTGATAGCGATTTTGCCAAATTTTATGCGCTTCACGACTTAATTTTACTAACTCTTGATAATCAGATTTTGTGTCATCATTATTTGTTTCATCATTAAATGAGGGAATTGGTAAATCACCAACTTGATTTTCAAAATATTCAAACATTCCCTTACCTGTAAGTTTACCAATTCCACCTAATGCACGATAGCGAAACTCTAAAACTTGGGAATTAAGTAAAGCACAAATATAGTAAAGGATATTAACATCAGTATTTTCACATTTGATATAAGCAGCTACATCACTTTTAAAACCAAAAATTCCCTGTTCATCAACAAAAAACTTATTAGAATTTGCACGACGGGGAAAGAGAATTTTTGCATCTCTCATTCCGTAACGTGGCCGATGCAAATGAAACCACTCATAACTACTGGTTTTATTTCTATAAACATCTCTGCTTTCTAATTCTGAACGATTTTCCTGTAAATAGATTTTGACAGACTGAGGTAATTCTTCCCATTCTGTTTGATGAGTATAGTACAAGATTTGTGTATCTGGTGGTTCACACCCATAGGAATTAATATCAGAAATCGCAACTCTTTGTAAATAATATTCATGAGGAAATCTTTGTTTAAATTCACCTTCAAAAATAGAATCACGACCTGTAGTAATACCTTCTGTATAACGTACCCAGTCTATATTTCTTAATTTAATACCCGATTTATCAATTTTTTGAAAAATATGACTATAGGGTGAAATTTGCCAACGATCATCATCTAAATCAGATTGTTTAATATCTACCTGAGTGACACCATGAGTTAAACTTAAACAACCGTCATCATTGTTAAAAGTATTTTTTACAATATCCAAATCCAGAACATAAAAAGTAGTAAAACTATCTTCTGGTTGAGGATTTTTCCTTTGCAATTGCATAATACAAGTAGCAATTCCCGCTTGAAAAACTTGATGTCCTAAAAAATCAATAATGTTAATTATCTTCGTATTTTTACAAATAAATTCTCGTAAACTTCTAGATTTATCACCTTGAATAAAAGAACGAGAAATGATAAAACTTAAATAACCATCTTCCTGTAAAATATCAAAACCCCGACGGAAGAAATAAAATAAAATATCTGTTTTATCAGTATAAATATCAGAATAAGCAAATTTTAACCATTTTAATTCCAATGCACCTCTACCAAAGGTAGCATCAACATTAAAATAAGGAGGATTACCAATTATTGCAGAAAATCCTCTTGCTGATTTTGGTAATCTAGGATCAAAAATATGGGGAAATTCCAATTCCCAATTAAATGGTTTTTTTAGTACAACTTCCTCAACCGCAGTTGATAAAGTTATTAATTCAGATTTGACTCTTGCTAATTCTCCTGAAGTCCAATTTTTTAAACCCCAATTTTTTAAACCATTTTCTAAACTTTGTTCTGAATGATTTTTTTGTATAATTAACTTTCTAATTTCTGCTATCTCGTTATCTTCAGCATCTCGATTTTTAATTAAATTAACTACCGAATTGATACTTTCATCACTAGCAAAAAAAGCAGTTAAAACCGGATTAATTTCTTGATTAATTGCTGTAATTCTAGTTTCTAAATTACTAACTGCTTGATTTCTTTCTATTTCCGTTTGAGTATTATCTCTAGCAATTTTAGCCAAATCTGCGACTATTGCTAATTGTGTTTCAAAAGGTTGTAAATTAGCAGGACTATGAACTAAACTATCACCAACACGAATATTTAAAGTTAGTGCAGGGAGATGGGAATAAATAGAACCATTGCGTCTACCATATTCACCTGGTCGCGCACGTAATAACCTAGTCCATAATGATAATTTTGCTAATAAAACTGCTTGGGGATCTCGATCTACTCCATGCAGCATTTTTACTAAAATTTGTTCTTCAGGATTAATAATTGGTTGGGGTGCTACATGACTAAATAAATCAAAATTTGCGGGTATTTTGGCATTTTGACAACCTAGATTATAACGTTTAATTTCTGTTAATAAATAATCAAATGCACCTAATAAAAATGAACCTGAACCACAAGCAGGATCAAGCACTGTAATTTCTAAAACCGAAGTTGCTACTAAATAAGCTTGTTGTAATTCACCTGCTGCTAGTAATTCAATAGCTTGATCAATTTTCGGTTTTACTAAAGGTTGTAAAGTTTGCTGAACAATGCGACGTACTATATAATTAGGAGTATAGAAAATACCTTCTTTTTTGCGAGTTTTTTGATTTTCTAATATTTGAATAATATCATTTTCTAAAATTAATTGATGAGCCAAAAATTGTTCATAAGCAGTACCTAAAATATCCTGAGTTAAAGTTGTAAAATCATAGTTATAAATTGAACGATAATTAGCCAATGTTCCTGTAATGGGATAAAGTATTCCCTGTTGGGGAACAGCATTAATCACAATAATTGATTCTAAATATTCAACATCAATGCTTAATTCATCAATCCAGGAAGGTTGAAATAATTCAGTATTATATCCCACCCATGTATGACGAAAAGCACGCCTTAATTCTTCAATAAAAGGTAAATCAGGAAAAGTTTGCTGCCAGTTATAATAAACTCTACCCAGATAATTAAATGGCATTTCTCGGCTAAATGTTTCTAAAAGTCTAATTAAGAGAAACCGATTCAGAATAATTTGGGCAGCTTCACGAATTTGATCTAAACTTAAATCAGGGTGAGATTTTTTAATACCATTAGCAATAATAATTCGCCAAATTTTTAAATCTGCTAGAAATTTTGCTCCTAATTCTTCTCTGGATTTTTCACTATAAAAAGCTTCTAAACGATTAGTAGATAAATTTTCCCGGACTAAACAATTGTATAACGTACTAAGCAATTCAGGATCATTTTTCAGATCCTCCATTGTAAAAGACCAAAAAGGTTTCCGATCCTGTAATCTTAAAATATGCCATTCTCGAAAATTAGATAAAATAATCCAAAGAACAGGTTCTTGTGTACCAATATCTAAACTATAATTTCTGATATAATCTAATACTTGTTTTTCATTAGCTTCCCAGATATTTTTATCCCATAAACTTTTAGCTTCAAACAGCAATTTTGGATGTTTTCCGACTTCATTACGCAGCAAATAATCCACCCATGTCGTAGTACCAATTAAACTACGAATTGCGCCTTCTAAAGTCCGGTATTCTGAAGTATAACCGAGAGCATCTAAAACAGGGACAATGAGACTATTTTTAGTATTTTCTTCTGGTTTACCACTACGTGGTGAACCTAACATAGTTTCTGCGGTTGTAATTAACTGAGTAATATTTTCGCGGAATTGTGATAGTGACATTTACTTACTCATTCATGAATCATCATCTATGATACCTGGTTTTTTATCCTTTTGATGAGGCATAAAAAAAATTTACATATAAGTATGAAAAGTAAGGTTGGGTTGAACAAATTGACACACTTGAAGTTTCTTGATGGTAAATCCTACCGACAGCTTAACCAAGAAACATGATAATTTTTATGTTTATCCTGTTCTCGAATATACATTAAGAGACAATTAGCGACATATTCTGCTAACTTAACAGGTACAGCATTACCAATCATCTGTTCTAAGTCTGTTTTTGAACCTGAGAAAATAAAATCTTCCGGGAAAGTTTGAATATAACTTCTTTCAATAGTAGTTAAAGGACGTAAATCTGGTGTTACTGGTGCAACATCTCCCGAATGTTGTTGATAATTTTTAGGTATTGGTCTATTTACACCCCTAATAGTAGGACTAGGTTCATCAATACTAAAAATAGCCCTTCTTTGATAACTTCTAGGATGTCTATAATAATATTGAATCCCTAAACTATTTCCTAAATAATCTTTAATAGTTGTCGGTTTTTTAGATAATTTTGCCTCTAAATAAGGTTGGATATTATCATCATTACCACCAAGTTCTCCTATACAGAAAAATCTTTTTCTCTTTTGGGGAACACCACATAGACTAGCATCTAAAACTTTTTCTGTTAAACCATAACCAGCATATTTGAGAATTTGCCTAAATTCTTGATATTTTTTTGATTTCCTAAATAAATCTACATTTTCTATCACAAACCATTGACTCCCAACATTAGCTACTATTTCAGCAAATGTAATACTTAAATCTCCTCTACCTAAATCTTCATTACGCTTACCAGCACTAGAAAAATCTTGACATGGTGGACCCCCCATAATGATATCTGGTGAGAATTTTTTGAAAGGAGAATAATTATTATTTACCTGGCTCAAATCATAGTCAATAATTGGATGTTTAAAATTTTGTTGATAAACATTTATTGCTGGTTTCCATTTATCAAATGCAGCAACAATTTCAAATCCACTGTTTTGGAAACCTAATGATAAACCACCACATCCAGAGAATAAATCTATAACTTTTAACATAATCTACTTGATGTATTCATTCATTATATTTCTATAATATATCATCAAAAAGATCAGGATTACTCAAGATAATAGCGTCAAATCTACGCTCAGGACTTAAAAAGTTTTGCCCTCCTCCCAAAATTATATTCTTAATTTCTTGTTTCGTAATTCTTGGTTGAATCAAATTGTCACAAGTCATATATGGACGAGTATTTGCACCACTTAAAGCAAAAGCTTTATCATTCTTAGTGTTATAGGTTAATGTATCAACCACTAATTTATGATTGATTTTACCAATAAGAGCAAATTCGTATAACATCTTTGCCAACCATACCACAGAACGCATAGGTCTTTGTATAGTTTCTTCAGATTTAGTCAATCGTTTAGTAATATCAACAAAAAGTCTTGTAAATCCAAAGTTACTCCAAACGAAAATATCTAAGCAATTTTCATAAAGTTTAGAAGTTTTACCCATAGTTTTCCATACTGGTTGCATGACTAATGGAGATTGAATTTCAAGATTTTCACTTAATAAAGTATCTAAACAATTTACAATTTGAGGTATAAAAGGTAATACCTGACGTATACTTGACCAATCTTTGATTTGACTACAAACAGGTTGAAGATAATTTAGTAGCTTATCTCTCGAATTTTCAAACTCATGAGCAATACTGATAGCAAGATAAATAATAGTATCTGGTCTAGTAACAATTTCACAACCATATTGATCATCTGGTAAACGATAAGTTGAGTTATCAGGTAATGCTGTTAACTTAATTTCTATACTTCGTAAACAAGCATTATTTTTGTTAATATCGTGAGTTACCAAATCAACTCTTGGAAGTTTACCTGTAACTATTTTTCTATAGGGTACATAATCACTTTCAAAGGAGAAAAATAGATTAGGAGAAAGAGGAGGAATACCAACTATATGAGTTACATCTATTTCTTGATGCTGAATTTTTAAGTTTTTATCCAATATTAAATAATTCAGCTTCATCCCTTGATCGTACATATAACAAGCTAATGATGCGGGAAAAGAATTATTAAATTGATTTTTACCCCAGCTTTCTGGTTGAGAAAAATCTCGATTAGAATGAAGTATTCCAAATAATCCCACCTGTCTTTGCTCAAAATTCATAAAATTGGAAATTAGTATAATAAAAATTATTGATTTAGCATATAATTGTATAACATAATTAACACTTCACAAAAAATCTCTCTCAAACCCTCTTCTCTACCCTTCGGGAACTGCTTCGCAGAACTTGGTTCATTACTTCGCGCCTTTGCTCCTTTGTGCCTACCCTGCGGGATCTCTTGACGGAGATTGCGCGAAACAAAATCATAAAAAAACCGCCTATTCCTGTAAAAAAACAACAACAAAATAAGCGGTTTTAGCAAATATTTAAAGCTAAAAATTAATTATTAGCAGCAGCTAATTCTGCTAAACGTTCCTGTTGATCTTGAGAAATACAAGATTGAATCAAGGTTTCAATATCACCTTCCAAAACAGGATTCAAAGTGAAATTCTGTCCCAAACGATGATCAGTCACCCGACTATCTTTATAATTGTAAGTGCGGATTTTTTCTGAACGAGAACCAGTACCAACTTGCGATCGCCTCATCGAAGTTACAGCTTCCTGTTGTTCCCGCAACTTCATTTCATAGAGTTTCGCCCGCAAAATTTGCATCGCCCGTTCCTTATTCTGTAACTGACTCCGTTCTTCAGTACAGAAAATGCGGATACCAGTCGGTTTGTGCATCAAGTCAACCGCCGTTTCCACCTTGTTCACGTTTTGTCCACCCGCACCACCAGAACGCGCAGTAGTCATTTCAATATCTTTCGGGTCAATATGCACTTCCACATCATCCACTTCTGGCATAATAGCCACCGTAGCTGTAGAAGTATGCACCCTACCCCCCGCCTCTGTTGCGGGAACACGCTGCACACGATGAACACCAGCTTCAAACTTCAGCTTACTGTAAACACTATCGCCTTGAATTTCCAGAATTACTTCCTTGAAACCGCCCATCTCACCCAGAGACTCGCTGACTAGCTTCACTCTCCAACCTTGAGTATCAGCATAGCGGGAATACATTCTCAGCAGATCACCAGCCCAAATACTCGCTTCATCACCACCAGTCCCAGCGCGAATTTCCAACATGATGTTTTTATCATCATTCGGATCACGAGGTAGCAGCAATATCTTCAACCTGTCTTCCAGATGTTCTATCTTATCTTCTAATTCCTTCACCTCCAAAGCTGCCATTTCTTGCAACTCTGGATCACCATTAGACTCTTTAAGAATTTGACGCGCCCCAATTAATTCTTCCTGGGCAGTTTTCCAAGTTTCGTAAGTATTAACAACCTCTTCTAAAGAAGAACGAGACTTAGCAATTTTTTGATACTCATCAGGATTTTTCGCTGTATCCGGGTCAGCTAACCGGCGAGTTAATTCATGAAAAGTTTGTTCAACAGATTTAAGTTTCTCCAGTAAATATGATTCTGCCATAACAACTACACAAGCTCCTAAAAAATAACAAGTTGGCTCAAGCATAAAATGACAAGTGACCCCACAACCATGCAGGGTCCTTGTGGTGCGGGCATCATGCCAGCACAAGCTATAGCCAACCAGCTACTTTTTCTTTTTACTGCCTTGTTCGCCAGACATACCATATTTGCGGAGGAAGCGTTCCACACGACCCTCAGCGTCAATAATTTTCTGAGTACCAGTGTAATAGGGATGGTTTCCAGACCAAACATCTACGTGCAATTCCGGTTTTGTAGAACCAACAGTCATCACAACTTGACCGTTACAGTAGACCTTAGCCTCTGGATACCACTGGGGATGAATATCAGGTTTAGCCATTTTTCCTTTTGTGGTGTTTCTCTATCAAAATTATAACTAGGATTGGCGACTGGGGACTGAGGACTGGGGACTGGGTAAAATTTGGTATACCTCCTGCCTCCTGCCTTCTGCCTCCTGCCTCCAGCTTTATCGTTTGGAGTATTGAGGAGCTTTGCGAGCTTTGTGTAAACCGTATTTTTTCCGTTCTTTAGCTCGTGGATCACGAGTTAAATAACCTTCGATTTTCAAAGGTGAACGGTTGTCAGGATCTAATTGACACAACGCACGAGCTACACCCAAGCGAATAGAGTCAGCTTGACCGGTTAAACCACCGCCTTCAGCTTTTACTAAAATGTCATATTCGCTTTCTAGTCCCAAAGTCTCTAAGGGTGCTTTGATCGATCCTAAGTAGTTGGCATTGAATTGGAAGTATAATTCTCCATCTTTGCCGTTAACGGTAAATTTACCTTCACCGGGAACTAAACGTACTTGTGCGACTGCGGACTTACGGCGGCCAGTACCCCAGTACACAGCACGACCGCTATTAGCTTCTGCTACTGTCATTATTAATTTTCTCCAGGAATTGTGTTAACAATTAGTTCTTTGGGTTTTTGTGCTGCGTGGGGATGGGTAGGACCAGCGTAAACTTTCAACTTTGTGAATAATTGTTTACCCAAGCTGTTTTTAGGTAACATCCCTTTCACAGCGTGTTCTACAATCCGTTCTGGTAAACGTTGTTGCAATTTAGCAAAGGTTTCTGTTTTCATCCCACCAGGACGGCCAGAATGACGACGGTAAACTTTTTGAGTGCGTTTTTTACCGGTAACTGCTACTTTTTCGGCGTTGATGACAACTACGAAATCACCAGTGTCTAAGTGGGGTGTATATTCAGCTTTTCTTTTGCCTCTGAGAACCATAGCAATTTCGCTTGCTAGTCTACCCAGGCGTTTATCGGTGGCATCTACTACATACCACTCGCGCTCAAGTTTTTCTTGAGGAGGAAGGTAAGTTTTACTACTCATTGTTATTTTTCCTTTGTCGGTTTTGAGTGGTTAGGAGTTTTAGGAGGCAGGAGGCAGGAGGCAGAAGGCAGAAGTTCAGGATCTCAGAATTTCCTGTTCCCTGTTCCCTGTTCCCTTACTGACCAAACACTAAATATGGTTGGGTGTCGTACCAAATTTCCTGGGGAAAGGGAAAATCAGGATATCCTACCCTTAACAAGCATAAGCCTTGAGGTGGTGCGGCGTATTTCACTTTTTCCCGGTTTTCTGTTTGCCAGATGTTGGTGAAATCTTCGAGCGATCGCACTCCTGATCCCACTTCCACCAGCATCCCTACTAATAACCGCACCATACCGTATAAAAAACCATTTGCCTGAATTTCAATATGCAGCAATGAACCTTTTCGATAACATTCTGCTGCTTGTACTTCAACCCAGGAATGCGATCGCGCTGATCCTGCACGATGAAAAGCCGCTAAATGATGTTTTCCCAGCAGAGGTTTCAGGGCAGCTTGAATTAAATTTTCGTCCAAGGGAGCATAATAATAATGCCAACTGAAGGAGTTCACAAACAAGTTTGGTAGAGCTTCAGTATAGATTGTGTATCTGTACCGACGATACACTGCATTAAAGCGAGCGTGCCAACGGTCATCTACACCCGCCGAAGCCCTGATTAATATATCTGGGGGTAAGTAACTGTTCAAAACTGTTGCCCACTTGTGTGCGGGTATATAACCTGTAGCATCAAAATGCGCGACTTGAGCAGCTGCATGAACTCCGGCATCAGTTCGCCCTGCGCCGTGAAGTGTCACGTGATACCCCAGAACAGTAGCTATAGCTGTTTCTATCTCTTCTTGGACCGTTCGCTGCGCCTTTTGCCGTTGCCAGCCGTGAAAATTAGTACCTAGATACTGAATGACCAAGGCTACTCGATAAGTTGGTGTTGGCTGGCGGCTTTCTAACATACTGGGTTTGGTAAAAGGCAAGAGGCAAAAGGCAAAAGGCAATAGCTCTATAATGTTTATATCTTCCCTATTCCCTGTTCCCTATTCCCTATTTCCTGTTCCCTTTGACTTTAAACTAATTCAATAATCGCCATTTCTGCATTATCACCGCGACGGGGTACGGTGTGCAGAATGCGAGTATAACCACCTTGACGGTTAGCATACCGAGTAGGTGCTTGCTCAAACAAAGCATGAACTAGGGATTTATCGTAGATATAACCCAAAGCTTCCCGACGTGCTGCCAAAGAACCATCTTTAGCTAGGGTGATCATCTTTTCGGCTTCACTCCGCAATACTTTAGCACGGATTAAAGTTGTGGTAATCCGACCATGACGGATAAGCTCAGTGGTGAGCGATCGCAATAAAGCACGACGCTGGTCTGTGGGTTTACCAAGTTTTTTGACTTTACAACGGTGACGCATAATAATGCACTTGAAATTATTACAAAATAAAATTAGTTTGGCTTAGAACCTCTTTCCTGCGGTAAAGTAATGCCTAAACGACGCTGTAAAGCTTCCACTACTTCTTCCGCCGACTTTTGACCAAAGTTTTTGATTTCCAAGAGGTCTTCTTGGGTATAATCCAGCAAATCTGCCACGGAATTAACTTGCGCTCGTTTGAGACAGTTATAAGCACGGACAGACAACTGCAATTCTTCAATGGGAATTTGAGCAGTTGGATCGTCTGGGATATCTGAACCCATATCTGTAGGTTCTAAGGAGATATCTTTTAACGGGTTAAATAAATCTACCAAAATTCCCGCCGCTGAAGATAGGGCTTCTTGAGGTGAAACGCTGCCATTAGTCCAAACTTCTAATAACAGTCGATCTTTAAGAGTACCATCACCACGGGCTTCTTCAACGCTATAATTTACTTTTCGCACCGGCATAAATACCGAGTCAATTTGCAAAAAGTCCAGGGAAGTGGCTTCTTCTCTACCCCGTTCTACAGTACGATAACCTTTACCTCTTTCAATGCGAAATTCCATTTCCAGTTTGCCACCTTCAGCCAAAGTAGCTACATACTGGGTAGGATCAATCACATCTACTTCACTAGGCAAATCAAAATGTGCCGCAGTGACTGTTGCAGGACCATTAACCAATAACCGACCGATCTGGGGTTGAGAAGAATAGCTTTTGAGGATCACTTCCTTCATGCGCATGAGAATTTCTAGCACATCTTCCCTGACACCAGGAACTGTGGCAAACTCATGACTAACCCCAGCTATTCTTACTGCTGTAACTGCCGTCCCTTCTAAATTGGACAACAAAACCCGCCGCAATGCGTTACCTACAGTTGTTCCTTGACCACGTTCTAAGGGTTCGAGGACAAATTTACTGTAATGGCTGCGACTTTCCTCTGTATTAGACTCTACACATTCAATTTGGAACTGCGCCACGGAGTAGCCTCCCTTTCAAGGTGCTGCTATCAGGCAATTAATTTGCCTATCAAATTCACTTTATGCTCTGATCTATGACTGTGGTGGATCAAACTGCCAACATATAAAATTAGTGATAGTTTGGTTTGCCAATTCAATCTGCAGGCATGTTAATATTCTGTTTTTCTGTTTTTTTGAAAGTTGAGCAGCCTTCCCATTGGGAGGGCTGATATGCTTTTTAATCACCAATTGCTTCTGAAGTTTACTTTATATTTCCCAGATTGCCTTGGCGGTGATTTCCCTGAGCATGAACTTTCTGCCTGAGCGTGTTTAACAGTTAATGCTTAGTAAGCATTCAGCTATCAGCGGTCAGCTTCTTAACAGTTACGCCAAAAATTACTATTTGATCATCTACTGATTTGTCAAACTTTTTGACTCCTGTACAGACGTTCCGGTGGAACGTCTCTACTGACTCCTGAATTCTGACAGTGTTTAAACTCGACGGCGCTTAGGTGGACGGCAGCCATTGTGAGGAATAGGGGTAATATCACGGATTAGGGTAATTTCTAATCCTGCTCCTTGCAACGCCCGGATCGCAGTTTCTCGACCGGCTCCAGGTCCACTTACCATCACCTCAATTTGACGCATTCCTTGGTCCATAGCGCGACGGCCTGCACTTTCAGCGGCGGTTTGTGCTGCGAAGGGAGTTCCTTTTTTTGCCCCTTTAAATCCACTTGAACCAGCACTTGCCCAGGAGATGACATCTCCATTTTGATCGGTAATGGTGACAATGCTATTGTTGAAAGTAGACTGAATGTAGGCAATGCCGTTAGGTACGTTCCGTTTCTGCTTTTTGCTCCCGGTTTTTTTAGTTGGTTGTCTTGCCATATTTGTTTGGTGAATTTAAGGTAAAACTTGCTGCCATGAGCAAGCCTAGAAAGTTTATTTATTTACCAGGGGCTTTCTTCTTACCAGCCACTGTTTGTCTTCTGCCGCGTCGGGTTCTGGCGTTGGTGCGGGTTCTTTGTCCTCTGACGGGTAAGCCCATGCGATGACGACGGCCACGATAACAGCCAATATCCACTAGACGCTTGATGCTCATCGCCTCCAAACGGCGTAAGTCACCTTCTACCTGATAATTACTTTCTATTTCGGCTCTCAAAGCCGCTACATCAGCATCACTCAGGTCTTTAACGCGGGTGTCTGGGTTCACACCAGTAGCCGCTAGGATTTCTTGCGACCTTGTTAACCCAATTCCATAAATGTAAGTTAGACCAATCTCTACGCGCTTATCGCGGGGTAGGTCTACTCCCGAAATCCTTGCCACAATGAATGTCTCCCTCTTTTGTTCTTGCTCGCATTTAGCAGATCGTGATAATTAATCACATTCTTGGTTTTTGATGGTGATTTTTTGCTGCACCAAAGCTCTGGTAATCAGAGTTTTATCCTTGACGTTGCTTGTGTTTGGGGTTTTCACAAATCACCATAACGCGACCACGGCGCTTGATCACGTTGCATTTTTCACAGATTTTTTTGACTGAGGCTCTGACTTTCATGCCTGTTCTAATTGACTCCAAATAGTAAATTATAGCATTTCTAGGGAAATTATTTCAGTTAAGCAAATGGGTAAATCCCAAATTGGCTGATTTATGGTAAGATTCTCTACATAGTTTTATTTCTTCCGTAGTCGATAGGTGATTCGGCCTTTTGTCAGGTCGTAGGGAGTTAACTCCACCTTGACCCGATCACCAGGTAAAATTTTGATGTAATTACGGCGAATTTTGCCAGAAATGTGTGCTAGAACATTAAAACCATTGTCCAAGTCCACACGAAACATTGCATTGGGCAATGATTCGGTGACAGTCCCTTCCATTTCAATCAAATCTTGTTTAGACAAATTTTTTCCTCAACTCGACAATTTTCTGTTCCGTTGCCACAAATGCAATCGGTAAGAATACACAAATTGCGAAATATATCAACAGTTTATTAATATATCTTAGCTAAAAGGAATTGGGGACTGGGGATTGAGGATTGGGATATTTGCTCCTCCCTCTATTTCCCCTGTTCATCCCCTAAACAGCTATGACCTTTTTTAATTCGGCGGTAACTTCTTCTTGGGACTGATTACCGTTAACAGTTAAAAGTTTATGGCGATCGCCATAATATTTAATGAGTGGTGCAGTATCTCGGCGATAAACATCCAGACGATGACGAATTACATCTTCAGCATCATCTTTACGTCCTCGTCCCAACAACCGATCTATAACAATGTCATCGGGTGCATCCAGGTTAACCACCTTTTCCTCGTCCTTCTCCATTTTTGCCAACAGTTCTCCCAAGAAAATTGCTTGGGCAACTGTGCGAGGAAATCCATCAAGAATCCAACCATGTTCTGCATCTGGTTTTTGGAGTCGTTCCTCAACCATATCTTCTACAAGTTTGTCAGGAACTAAATCACCCTTATCCATGTATTCTTGGGCTTTTTTCCCCAAATCTGTTTGGTCTGTAATGGCTTGGCGTAAAATGTCCCCAGTGGAAATATGAGGAATATTTAAAAAATCAGCCAAGGCTTTAGCCTGAGTTCCTTTACCCGCACCCGGTGGTCCCAAGAAGATTAATCGCGTCACTATTGTTTCACCATTCCTTCATAGCGTTGAGAGATAACGTAGGTCTGAATTTGCCTTGCCGTATCAATTGCCACGCCCACTAAAATTAATAAAGAGGTAGCACCCAACCCTCTAAAAGTTGGCACGTTTAAAGTGCTTTCTACAGCCGTGGGAATAATAGCCACTAAGCCCAAAAAGAGTGCGCCTAAAAAAGTCAATCTGTTACTGACACGCTCAATATACTCACTGGTAGCCTTACCGGGACGAATACCGGGAATACTAGAACCCATTTTCTTCAAGTTTTGCGCCACATCTACTGGGTTGAGAATCAACGAAGAATAGAAATAGCTAAAGAAGATAATAGAAACCATGTACACCAAAGCATAAACCCAAGAACCAGAACCACTGGGACTGAGGTATGTATTGACGATATTTGCCAAGTCAGCGTTTTTAGTGAAGTTGGCTATTAGCAGTGGCAAACTGAGGATAGCTGCGGCAAAAATAATCGGCATCACACCGCCTTGATTGAGGCGTAAAGGAAGAAAACTCCTCTGTTCTGCCAAAACTCGCCGACCTACCTGACGACGTGCAGAAATAATGGGAATTCGGCGCATTCCTTCCTGCACGAACACAATACCGATAATGGTAGCTATAAAAACCAGTACGAGAACAATCACACGACCGACTATTTCCCGTCCGCCAACTTGTACCAAGTCAATGGTATCGCCTAAAGATTTAGGTAAAGAAGCAACAATGTTGACAAAAATCAACAAAGATGCACCATTGCCAATACCTCTTTCTGTGATCAGTTCCGATGCCCACATGACAAACATTGAACCAGCAGTGAGAGCGATCGCCGTTTCTGCCACAAAAACTGGTCCAGGATTAACGGCAAATTGTTGTAAGAACAATGCTGAAAAAGCCGTACTTTGAACAACTGCCCAACCAACAGTCACATAGCGGGTAATTTGCGATATTTTCCGCCGTCCTGCCTCCCCTTCATTTTTCTGTAAGTTTTCTAAAGAAGGTATGGCGGCAGTCAGCAATTGGATGATAATAGACGCATTGATAAAGGGCAAAATCCCCAGAGCAAATACCCCCAGTGTAGAGAGTCCCCGTCCCGAAAATATATCCAATAAACCGAAAATGGAATTATTGCCGGATATAGCTTCTGCAAATCTCTCCCGATTAATTCCTGGAACTGGTAAAAAGATGCCCAGGCGAACCAAAATTAAAATACCGACTGTGACCAGCAGCCTTCCTCTCAGTCCAGCTGCTTGCGCCATCTGCATAAAAGTTTCTTGAGCCGTTGGGGCTTTGTCTCGACTGATCATAGAGTGCTACCTTTATAGTTAACCAGGCGCTGGAAGCGAGTTGACTAGCTGGGAGTGCTGTTTCCTGGCTCAGTCTAAGACTTCACAACTTCCGCCAGCTGCCTCAATTTTGCTACGAGCTTGGCCTGTGAAAGCTGCCGCTTGCACCTTGAGCGGAATGCCCAATTCCCCATTACCCAAGATTTTCAAGGGGCCTTTAACAGATGTAAGAATCCCAGCTTCCTTCAAAGAAGCCAAAGTTACTTCTGAATTAGCAGGTAGGGAGGCCAACTTCTCTACATTTATCGTAGTGTAAACTTTACGATTAACGACGGGAAACCCCTTGAGTTTAGGTATCCGACGGTACAACGGCTGTTGACCACCTTCAAAACCTGGTCTAGTGCTACTACCGGAGCGAGATTTTTGACCCCGCATACCTAGACCTGCACTAGCACCTTGACCAGCAGAAATACCTCTACCTACACGCTTACGGCGTTTTTTTGAGCCTTTTTGGGGCTTAACATCGTTGAGTCTCATTTGGATTTGGGATTTTAGATTTGGGATTGATAATCTCGTTGTGCTTATGGATTTTATATGAAAA
The DNA here is from genome assembly GCF_014299995.1 of Sphaerospermopsis sp. LEGE 00249. Classification (NCBI taxonomy): domain Bacteria; kingdom Bacillati; phylum Cyanobacteriota; class Cyanophyceae; order Nostocales; family Aphanizomenonaceae; genus Sphaerospermopsis; species Sphaerospermopsis sp. LEGE 00249. The sequence continues at coordinate 20,696 of NZ_JACJUZ010000007.1, forward strand.
ATCCAATCTCAAAGCGTTACTAAATATAGAGATTCTCTACAGCAATACCCCTATCTTCAGCGACTTCCGCGAATGTCCGCAGTGTAGATAGAGCATTAACAGCGGCTCTAGCATTATTCAGAGGATTACTAGAGCCTAATTGTTTAGCGAGAACATTACGTACCCCTGCTAACTCTAATACAGTCCGTACTGCACCCCCGGCGATTACACCAGTACCGGGTGCGGCTGGACGCATGATCACTTTAGCACCACCGCCAATACCATCAATAGGATGAGGAATAGAGTTAGATTTGGTGATAGGAATTTCAATCAGATGTTTTTTGCCATCTGCCACACCTTTTTTAACTGCCCCGATCACATCAGAAGCTTTACCTACTCCCACACCAACTTGCCCGCGTTCGTTACCAACGATGACAATTGCCCGGAAGCTAAGTTTTTTACCACCTTTAACCACTTTGCTAACGCGACGGATTTGAATTACCCGTTCTTGCCAGTTGGTTTCTTCTTTTTTTGCTTTACTTGCTTTACGACGACCCGTTGCCATAATTCATGCTCTCTCAACGTTAGTTGTCATTAGTCATTGGTCATTAGTCATTAGTCATTAGTTTTGCCCAACGCCTAATGTACTATTTTCAATGACTTTAGAAATCTAAACCTGCTTCGCGTGCTGCTTCAGCTAGTGCTTTGATGCGACCATGATAGAGGTTACCACCGCGATCAAAAACGACTTTGGTAATACCTTTTTCTAAGGAACGCACTGCTATCAACTTACCAACTTGCGCTGAGGCATCACAGTTAGCACCAGAAGCTAAGTTAGATTTCAACTCTGGTTCTACAGTTGATGCTGCGACAATAGTTTGATGTTGTGTATCATCAATGACTTGAGCATAAATATGCTCATTAGACCGGAATACAGCTAATCGTGGGCGTTCTTGGGAACCGCTAACTTTACCACGCACGCGCCGATGACGACGCTGTTTTGATTCTCTGCGAGTGAGTTTCATATTTACTTCTTACCTTTACCACCAGTCTTACCAGCTTTGCGTCTGACCACTTCACCGGAGTAGCGGATACCTTTACCTTTGTAGGGTTCAGGTGGACGGACAGCACGAATTTTAGCTGCTGTGTTACCTACCACTTCTTTGTCATAGCCACTGACGATGACATTAGTGTTATTTTCTACAGCAAACTGAATTCCGTCTGGTGGTTCAATTTGTACCTGATGGCTATAACCGATATTCAATACAAGGTTACGGCCTTGAACTTGGGCGCGATAACCAACCCCTTGAATTTCCAAGCGCCGTTGAAAACCTTGGGATACTCCTTCAACCATGTTGGCAACCAGGGTACGGCTTAGACCGTGCATTTGTCTGGAAGTACGGGTTTCATCCCGACGAGTTACCAACAAAGTTTCGCCTTCCTGAGAAACTATGACATTGGCGGGTAGATCACGGGAAAGTTCTCCCTTTGGACCTTTTACCACTACCTTTGTGCCATCTATCGCCACTTGTACTTTGGCGGGAACAGTAATTGGACGTTTACCAATACGAGACATGACTTAATTTTGTCCTTTGTCAGTTATGAGTTGTGAGTACGAGAATGAGTCGTGGTTAATAACCCTGAAAAAATTCTGAACTCCTGAACTCCTGATAGCGAAGCGTGGCGTTAGCCATACTCCTGATCTTCTTGATTACCAAACGTAGCAAAGCACTTCACCACCCAAGTTCTGACGACGCGCTTCACGGTCGGTCATAATCCCACTGGATGTAGAAATAATGGCAATACCGATGCCACCTAGCACTCTTGGTAATTCTTTTCTGTTAGAGTAAACCCGCAAACCAGGTTTACTTACACGCTTCAGTGCTGTAATTAAGGGTTGGCGATTTTTACCTTTGTATTTCAGGGAAATTACTAAGTTACGCTTGACCCCTTCTCCGGCTTCTGAAACTTCAGAAATAAAGCCTTCTTGTTGTAGTACCTTGGCAATACTACGAGTCATTTTTGTCGCTGGCACTTGTGTTGTTTGATGCCTTGCCAGGTTAGCATTGCGGATGCGCGTCAGCATATCTGCAATTGTGTCGTTAGCCGCCATCGTTCCCTCTTTAGATGAACTTATTGATCGCGAAAGGGCATTCCCATTTCTTTAAGTAAGGCACGACCCTCTTCGTCGTTTTTCGCTGTGGTAATGATAGAGATATCTAAACCACGGATTTGATCGATGCTGTCGTACTCGACTTCTGGAAAAATTAGCTGTTCTCGTACACCTAGAGTATAGTTACCTCGCCCATCAAAGCTTTTGGGGCTAACACCACGAAAGTCGCGGATTCTAGGTAATGCGAGGCTGATCAGACGGTCGAGAAAGGCATACATCCGTTCGCCTCTGAGAGTCACCATGATGCCAACAGGCATACCTTGACGAATTTTGAAGCCAGCAATCGCCTTTTTTGCTCTTGTCACTACTGGTTTTTGACCAGTAATCAGGGCAATTTCGTTTAAAGATGCTTCTAATGCTTTAGCATTTTGAGCAGCTTCACCCAAACCCCTGTTAACAGTGATTTTCACCACTTTAGGTACTTGATGTACGTTAGTGTACTGAAACTGTTGGGTTAGTTTGGGGACAATTGTCTCTTGATATACAGTTTTGAGTCTAGTTGTCGCCATAGTTATTTGTCCTGATTATCCCTGGGCTTGGTCAGGGAATTTTAGATTTTGGATTTTAGATTTTGGATTGAATATCTTTAAATCTACTCAAATCTAAAATCTCAACCTGGTTACAGGCTTATTTATCTAAAATCTCACCTGTTTTTTTCAACATTCTCACTTTCTTCCCTTCAGCGGTGAAAGTGTAGCAGACACGACTAGCGACGTTTTGCTTGGTGGAGTAGAGCATCACATTGGAACTATGAACAGGATACTCTTGGTTAACAATCTGACCAGACTCACCTTCTTGCTGAGGTTTAACGTGCTTGGTCTTAATGTTGACACCTTTAACAATAACTTTGCTATCTTGGGGTAGTGCTTTAATCACTTCTCCCACTTTGCCTTTATCTTTACCAGCTATCACTTGTACAGTGTCGCCGGTTTTGACGTGCATTTTATGAAAGACTTTAGGTTTTGGCTTTGCCATTACAGCACCTCCGGCGCGAGAGAAACTATTTTGGTAAAGTTTTTATCGCGTAATTCCCGTGCCACTGGTCCAAACACCCGTGTACCTCTGGGATTGCCATCTTTGTTGATGATGACTGCGGCATTATCATCAAAACGAATGCTCATACCACTGTCACGATTAATACTTTTCTTGGTGCGAACAATTACTGCTTCCACAACATCAGACTTTTTAACAGCCATGTTGGGGTTAGACTCTTTCACAACAGCGATAATTTTATCGCCTACGCCACCATAGCGACGATTACCTGCGCCTAATACGCGGATGCACATGAGTTTTTTGGCACCGCTATTATCTGCGACATTCAGATAAGTTTGGGGTTGAATCACAACTTAGTCTCCCGGTTAGAGTTGTTAATTTTATAACAACCATTTATGTTGTAGCTTTAGCGTTAAGGATTTCTGTAACTTGCCAACGCTTAGTTTTGCTCAGGGGTCGAGTTTCCTGAATCCGCACGCGATCGCCCACTTTGCAGTTATTATCTTCATCGTGAGCCTTATAGCGCCGGGTTTGAACTACGATTTTGCCGTACTTGGGGTGAGGAGCTCGGTTTTCTACAGCGACAACCACGGTTTTTTGCATTTTATCGCTCACTACCAAGCCAACTCGTTCTTTGACTGCCATAATCTCCTACTTTGCTTCTTGAGTCGATTGACTTGCTGCCCGTTTCCGTTCTCCCTCTACTGTCAACAGTTGAGCTAGGCGATGGCGGGCGTGTCTAAACTGGTGAGGTTTTTCTAGCTGTCTAGTGGCTTTTTGCAAGCGTAATTGAAATAGTTGTTTCTTAACAGCGACTATTTCCTCAGCTAGTTTTTCATCACTTAATTCTCTAGCTTCTGAAATCTTGGGAAGAGCCATAACCTATTCTTGCTCCTGTGGTTGAGAGCGCACAATAAACTTAGTTTTGATGGGCAACTTATAAGCCGCCAATCTCATAGCTTCACGAGCTATTTCTTCGGATACACCAGCGATTTCAAACAAAATCCGACCTGGTTTAACTACAGCTACCCAAAATTCGGGATTTCCTTTACCGGAACCCATCCGGGTTTCTGCAGGACGCATGGTAACGGGTTTATCTGGGAAAATGCGAATCCAGATTTTACCACCCCGGCGAATGTAACGAGTCATTGCCCGACGAGAAGCTTCGATTTGCCGGGAAGTAATCCAACATGGCTCTTGGGCTTGCAGAGCAAAATCCCCGAAGTTCAGGGTACTGCCACGGTGTGCTAGACCCTCCATGCGTCCGCGTTGTTGTTTGCGGAATTTCGTTCTTTTAGGACTTAACATGGTTTGCTAATTGGTAATTGGTAATCGGTAGTCGGTGATTGGTAATCGGTAATTGGTAATCGGTAATTGGCTTTTTACTGTCACCTGTCACCTCTCACCTGTCACCTATTACGCTTCATTTGAACGGTCTTCAAATTGTTGGCGACGGCGTTTTTGGTCACGACGACGGGGTTCGCGCTCCCTTCCTGATGGTTGTGGTGCTTCTTCTTGTCCAGGGATAATCTCGCCCTTGAATACCCAAACCTTGATACCCAAAATTCCGTAAATTGTTTGGGCTGTGCAGTAGGAATAATCAATGTCAGCACGCAGTGTATGTAAAGGTACTCTACCTTCACGAGTCCACTCTGTCCGGGCAATTTCCGCACCATTGAGGCGACCACCCACTTGAACTTTAATTCCTTGTACTCCGGCTCTTTGGGCGCGTTGAATCGCTTGGCGCACTACCCGACGGAAGGAAACACGGCGTTCTAATTGTTGAGCGATGTATTCGGCAATTAAATAAGCATCAGCATCAACTTTTTGCACTTCCACAACGTTAATGCGAATTTGCCGTTGACCACCTAACAAGTCTTGGAGTCCGGTACGCAGTGATTCTATACCTTGTCCACCCCGACCTACTACCACACCTGGTCTAGCTGTCCGTAACTCTAAGTCGATTTGGTCAGCTTTGCGCTCAATACGTATTTCGGAAATACCAGCGTTATTTTGAGCGGTTCTTCCCAGTTTTTTTTCTATGTATTGACGGAGTTTGTGGTCTTCTTGCAGCAGTGCTGGATAACGGTCAGGAACTGCGAACCAACGGGATTGATGTTCTTGTGTAATACCCAGACGAAAACCGACTGGATGAATTTTCTGTCCCACAAATGCTTCCTCTAAAATTTCTTACTGTACGCAATTAGTTGTGGCTGTATGAGTGCTTATTTGGCTGCTTATTTAGCAGCAGTAGCACCTGCACCGACAGCAACAGTAATATGACAGGTCGGTTTGCGGATTTGATAAGCTCTTCCTTGCGCTCTGGGTTGAAAGCGTTTTAAAACTGGACCTTGGTCAGCATAAGCTTGAGTAATTACCAATTCTGCCCGATCTAAACCTGCATTGTGTTCAGCATTAGCGGCCGCACTTCTTAACACCTTTAATACTGGTTCACAGGCGCGGTAGGGCATAAATTCCAGGATGATTAGTGCTTCCCGATATGAACGCCCCCGGATTTGATCCAGTACACGACGCACTTTGTAGGGAGAAATGCGGATATAACGAGCGATCGCTTTAACTTCTGTAGTATCAGTTGCCATAATTTTCTCTGTTTTGGTCAGTGGGAATAGGAGTTCAGGAGTATGGCTTACGCCACGCTTCGCTATCAGGAGTTCAGAATTCCACGCATCAATTATTCTTTAACTTCCGCATTTTCTCTGTCACCTGTCACCTGTCACCTTTTACCAAGGACTATCTCCCCGATTTTTTATCACTCTTACCATGACCTCTGTAGGTGCGGGTTGGAGCAAATTCTCCCAACTTATGTCCTACCATTTGTTCGTTCACAAATACGGGGACGTGCTGTTTACCGTTGTGTACAGCGATGGTATGACCCACCATAACGGGTATGATTGTTGAAGCTCTCGACCAAGTTTTGATGACTTGCTTTTCGTTTTTCTCGTTCAGCTTTTCGATTTTGCTGAGTAAGTGATCAGCAACGAAAGGACCTTTTTTTAAAGAACGACCCATAGTTCAATTTTTGATTTTTGATTTTGCGGAAAGTCGGAGCGGCGGTTTCCGCCGATCAGAACTTTTCAAGACGGATTTTGGATTGATAATTTCGGATTTTGGATGATTCAAGCTACTTGTCAAGACTTCTGTTATTTTCATAATTTTGCAGATGCCCACAAGTTAACTGAATCTAAAATCCAAAATTTAAAATCTAAAATTCTAAGACTGACGACCGCCACGACCCCGTTTAGAGGACTTACGGCGACGACGGACAATTAATTTAGTGCTGGCTTTTTTGCGCTTGCGGGTCTTAGCACCTAACGCTGGTTTACCCCAAGGTGTCACAGGACCTGATCTACCAATGGGCGCTCTACCTTCACCACCACCATGTGGGTGGTCTACTGGGTTCATGACGCTACCTCTAACCTTAGGACGGCGACCTTTCCAGCGATTCCGTCCGGCTTTACCAGCACTGAGGTTTCTCGCGTCGGTGTTGCCTACTTGTCCGATGGTGGCGTAACATTCTTTACGTATCATGCGAACTTCACCAGAAGGTAATTTCAATGTCACATAGTTACCTTCTTTAGCCACAACTTGGGCTGTTGCACCAGCAGCACGGACAATTTGACCGCCTTTACCTGCTGTCAGTTCTACGTTGTGAACGTTAGTACCCAAGGGAATGTTAGACAGAGGCAGGGCATTACCATCTTCAAAAGGTGCTTCAGATCCAGCAATAATTTTTGCGCCTACTTTCAAGCCATTGGGATGTAATATATACCGCTTTTCGCCATCTTCGTACTGGACTAAGGCGATTCGCGCATTCCGGTTAGGATCATATTCAATTGCTGTAACTGTAGCTGCTATATTCCGTTTATCTCTCTTAAAGTCGATAATCCGGTATAGTTTCTTGTGTCCGCCTCCCCGACGACGGCTGGTTATCCGCCCTTGATTATTCCGTCCTTTGGCACGATGTACTGATTCAGTTAGTGATTTTTCTGGCTCAGTTTTGGTGATTTCCGCAAAGTCGGAGATTGTAACTTGGCGAGTACTGGGGGTATAAGGGCGATAAGAACGAGTACCCATAAACGATTTGCTTTGCTAATTGGTAATTGGTGATTGGTGATTGGTGATTGGTGATTGGTGATTGGTAATCAATACCTTTCTCAATTCCTGATCCGCCATTCGCCAATTTTTAAACATCTGGGAAGAGAACTTGTCTGATTTTGTCTTCGTCCCCAGCGGCGACGGTAACAATCGCTTTTTTGTACTGAGGCTTGAAGCCGATAAATTTACCTACACGGCGTTTTTTACGTGGTGGTAAGGTGGTGTTAACCTTAACCACTTTGACTGCAAATAAGTCTTCAATTGCCGCTTTAATCTGTGTCTTGGTTGATTTAGGAGTTACTTCAAATGTGTATTTGTTTTGCTCCATGAGGATGGTCGCTTTCTCGGTGAGAATAGGACGACGCACCAAGTCGGGTAGGTTGCGGGGGTCAAAGTTAGGCACTGTAGACCTCCTGAATTTTTGTTAAAGCTGAGGATGTAACTACAATTTTGTCGGCGTGCAGTAAATCAAATACATTTAACTGATCAGCTGCAATTACTTTTAAATTTTCTACATTGCGGGCTGATAAATTCACGTTTTCCGCGATCTCAGACAAAATTAACAAGGTTTTTTGCTCTGGGACTGCTCCCCAACGGGCTAATGCTGCTACCAATTCTTTGGTCTTGGGGCGTTGTAGTTCGTTGCTAAATTCTTCTACAACTATTAAATCTTCTGCACGACTAACAAAGGCTGTCCTCAGTGCTAAACGTCTTTCTTTACGGTTGAGTTTGATGTTGAAATCTCTGGGTTTAGGTCCAAAGATCACACCACCACCACGCCATAATGGTGAACGAATAGAACCTGCACGGGCGCGACCGGTGCCTTTTTGTCTCCAAGGTTTGCGTCCTCCACCTCGTACTTCTGAACGGGTTTTGGTGCTGACTGTACCTTGGCGAGAATTAGTCATTTGTCTGACGAGGGCGCGGTGTACTATGTGCGCCGCTGTTTCTTCTTTGGCAACTCGCAACTCGAAGCTGGTCTGACCAACTTCTTCGCCTTGCCAATTTTTAACTACACTCTCAACCATGTTTGTGTCCTTTGTTAGTGGTCAGTTGCCAGTTAATGCTGACAGCTAATCAACTAAAACTATTTATTACCAACTTTGTTTGTGGGTACTACGTTCACTAAGCCGCCTGGTTTGCCAGGAATCGCGCCTTTAACCAGGATCAGGTTGCGTTCTGCATCTACTTTGACTACGGTCAGTTTGCGAATTGTAACGCGAGTTCCGCCTAGTCTGCCTGCCATCCGTTTTCCAGGATAAACACGACCAGGGGTTGTACCTGCACCGATAGAACCGGGCGCTCTATGGTTTTTGGAACCGTGTGACATTGGTCCACGTCCGAAGTTGTTACGCTTCTGGTTGCCGGCAAAACCGCGACCGATGCTTGTACCAATTACGTCTACAATTTGACCTTCACTAAAAATATCTGCTTTAATTTCTTGTCCTAAAGCATATTCACTGGCTGTATCAGTACGATACTCGTTCAAATGCCGCAATGCTGGGGCTGATGATTTTGCCAAGTGTCCTAGTTTCGGTTGATTCAATGCCTTGGGTTTAACTTCGCCATAGCCAACTTGAATGGCGGAGTAACCGTCGGTCTGTTTTGTTTTAACTTGTGTGACAGTGCATGGACCTGCTTTGATTACGGTGACAGGAATAGCTACTCCTGCTTCGTCAAAGATTTGGGTCATGCCCAGCTTGGTGCCGAGAATACCTACAGACACAGTAACTGGTTCTCCTTATCTAGTTGCTGACCTGGAAATCGGATTTCTAAGAGACAAGTTTCTTAACGTCATTGTGAAGATTCTATCTCCGCAAATTTGGACTGGCGTTTGACAGTGCAAATTTTTGATGACGCAACAAACTTTTTGTCTACTGTTAGGTGAATCCGTCTATTGTTTCACTTTCTTGTCCACCAGAACAGTGATAATTACCTTTTTTATGGGAAGGTATTATTTCTGGTATCAATGCAAGACGCTATTGCTTTGCGTTTTTGTGCAGCAATGCTTTCGTCTAAGCCATTGCTCTGGCACTCTCCGTTGGTAGTAGGACTTAAATGGATGTTTCCATTCAGTATCCATTTCCTGAATACTGCTGTTCAGGCTCTACTGCTTTTAATACCTTAAACTATTGTTTGAGGATTTGCCTTGTTTTAGGGGCTGCGGGAGTGAATTCGGACTGAAGCTTGGTTGTGGCTGTGGGTTATGAGCCTCTAGCTTCTTGTTTTGACCTAAATGCTTTCCTAGTTTACCAGTCTCTTGCTCTTTTCTACCAGATATTGCTGGAAGATTGTTTTTCAGTCATCAATCACTGATGCTGTTTTGGCTTGAGGTTGCTAATTGAGAAAGTTATCTGATTTTACAGTTTGGTCACAATCTAACAATATAATATATTAAGTTGTGTTTGTCCAGTGGTTGATGGGGAAAAATTTTTTTCAGAGGGGTTGATGGTGAGTCTTGATAAAATTCTATAACTTAACTTAACTTAATCTACCATCCAAAGGTAAATAATAGAAATATCTAAGTGGAATAAAACGAAAATCTATGGCACTAATTACCACTGGCAGGGGTTTCATCCGGGATTTGGAGAAATTTGGCTCTTTAGGTGTATTTGTTCCGTTGGAGGGAGGCCACGAAGGTCGGTATCGCCGTCGTTTACGGGCTGCGGGCTATGTTAACCTCCATATTACAGCTAGAGGTTTGGGAGATGTGGCAGCCTATTTGATGGGAGTTCATGGTGTGAGACCTCCCCATCTAGGTAAAAAAAGCACTGGTAGCGGTGCAGCAGTGGGTGATGTGTATTATCTACCACCTTTGATTAGTTCTCATTTGGAACAACTACCACCTAAGTCTAAGGGTTTATTGCTGTGGATTATTGAGGGCAATATTCTTTCTGATCAGGAAGTGGAATATTTAGCGAACTTGCCGAAGTTAGAACCACGGGTGAAAGTGGTAATTGAACGGGGTGGCGATCGCTATTTCCGTTGGACTTCACTGGAAAAAACTCTGTTAGCTAGTTAGTTAATGGTTAATGGTCAGTGGTCAGTTGTTTTTTGGCTGACTGCTGACTCTAAATACACTTCTAGGAGTTCAGTGAGCGTAGTCGAACTGGTGCAACAGGAAGAAAAAGCCAACTTTTGTTAGCATTAGTTAGCTTTTTTGTATCGGAGATAAGAAACCACTCTCTCCTCAAAATTGGCGTGAAGGTGATCAAGCAAAAATGAGACGTAAATCAACTGTTAGGTCAGCTACTACTACTAAACCCTCTATTTTCCAATCTCCTATCTTTAATTTCACCACTATTGCCGTTTTGGGAGGGGTGTTGATTTTAGGTATTGGGATTGGTATTGCATTTAGTTCTACAACTACTTTAACTCCATCCAATGTGGCTTCCCGTGAATTTATTGATACTAAAGCACCAAACCCGGAAATTTGTGTGCAGTATGGAGCAAGTGCGATGGTGATGGATGCGAGATTATTTGTCACTCTGAACCCCTTTAATGTCTATGTTGCCCAGCCGAGTATTCGTCCTGGATGTGTAATCCGTCAAAATAACTGGGCTATTTTAGAAAATAAAAGACTTGTGACTTCTGATCAGGTGAGAGAGTGTAAAAATCGCCTGAATACTTTTGGCTTTACTGGTGACTTGGATAGTGAGAAGCCAGATATTAGGTGTATATATCAAAACGAATCTGCTCAGAATTTCTTCTTATCTCAACCGGGTGCTGTTGCACCAACGCAGGAAACAGAAAGATTCTAGGAGAAGGAGTTCAAGGAGTCAGGAGGCAGAATAATTTTAGATTTTAGATTTTAGATTGAAGTTGACAAAAACAATCCAAAATCTAAAATCTTTTCATTGTATCCCCAGTCACCAGTCACCAGTCACCAGTTAGTGGTTGGTATGGGTTGACCAAATTCGATAATAGGAACGCTAAAATTTTGATTTGAATAATTCTGTGAATTAGGAATATTTGCAGAAGAATTAGGAATTGTAATCATATTGGTGTTTTCTGAAGAGTTGGCAGAATTGGCGGGGATGATGGTTAAGTTGGATAATCGAGAGGGGTTTTGAGAATTTAGGGGTGGTGCTGTAACTAAAGGTTGTTGGTTGGTGGGTAAGTTGGTGGTTGGTGGTGGCAGAGTCATTAAAGATGATGGAGATGGTTGATTGCTGTTAGTGGTGTTATGATGGGAGAATATCGGGCGTAATACCCAGCGCGTGGGTTTTTTTGGGGAAGCGGGTTGCAGTTTTACTTTGCTGACATCGACAAAAGTTCCTGGTTTTAAGTCAATGACTAGGCGGGTGATGTGTGGGCTAAATTGGGAAACGCGAATTTTCTGGATTGTTCCAGAATAGCTTTTTTGGGTGTTGACATTGCCTAATTGGGTGTTAGGCAAATCTACAACTAGACGGGGGGGTTGATCCAGGTAGAAATACTCTGGTTTTGTATTTGCGGAAAGGGTAATTTCTAGCTGTTGGGATTTGGGGTTAAGTTGCCATTTGTTGAGTGTTACTTTTGATTTTGGTAAATTGGCAATTGCCAGATTAATGCAAGTATTTAGGGTTATTGTTGTAGATAATAACAATAAGCTGATCTTCAAAAGATTGGATGGTAAAACTTGCCTGGTTTTGAGTAGACTTTTCATATTTTAGATGTTGTTGATGATTGGTGATTACGAATTACGTTCGCGCAGCGTGCCGGAGGCACTATTACGAATTACGAATTATGTATTGTTTCTTGGTAGCTAGTTTCTAGTAGTAGGGAACTCAGATGAGAGGTAACTTGACTATAACGACGGGTGATAAGTAGGGAAGAACGACATTGAATAGCAAGTTCATCTGTGTATCTTCCTAAAGTTTGTCTTTCAATACCCCAAGCGCGACTAGTACCAGCAATGGTTAAGTCAATATTTTCTGAGGCTGCAAGTACGGCTGACATGGGTTCTGGATCGCTGATGGTTTTGATTTCTATGCGATCGCGTACATTGGCTGGTAGTTGGGAAATCATTCCGTTTAATTCATAACTTAATTCATCTTGGGTTTGATTTGTTGTTAAGACTTGTAAAATCTGCAACATACAGGTATCACGGTTGATGAGTAGTCGCAGGGCAAGGATCAGGGCTAAGTCATCATGGATATTTGCAGAGTAGGGAACTAGCAAATTTTCCAGGCGATCGCCGCCTCTATCTATGAATACTGCTACATCTACTGGTGCGGTGCTGAGAATTTGTCCAACTCTACCACCTAAGCGATTATTACTAAAGGCTGGACGATGCCATCCTACAAGTATTAAGTCAGGTTGTTCTATTTGGGCTATTTGGGCTGTTTCTCTGGCGACATTGCTAGATATGCGAACGATAGGATGGATATAAGAGCGAATGATTGGCGGTTCTAGAGTATCAATTAATTCTTCTAGTTGGTGACGACGCTCGGTAATTAAGCGGTTAGCTTCTGTGGGTGTATTTTCAAAACCGTAGTCTTCCTCTAATTCGATTAAACTGAGAGGATTGATCACAGCAGGTTGTCGATAGTTGAGGGCGATCGCTACTGCTAATTGCACTAAACCTTTTTGGGTGCTGGGGTTGGCTACAGGTACTAAAATCCGATATGGAGTAACAAAAGATTCTATTGTTTCTATTGTGTCTATTATTTCTGTGTTTGTATTTGTCTCTTTTTTTGGTTCTGATTCAACGACATCTAATTTGATTAACTGTTTGGGATAGGTCCATTCTAATAATGGTGATGTCATAAATGTTGTTACCAAAGCCATCACTACCAACATGGTAAATAGCAAAGGTGATATTACTCCTAATTCCAAACCAATATTTAAAACAATTAATTCTGTTAAACCGCGAGTATTCATTAACCAACCCAGGGCTGATGCTTCTCTTTTATTAATCCCACTGACACGGGCGGCGAAGTAAGCACCAAAATACTTTCCTGCTATGGCTACTCCTAAAACTAATGCACATAGTAACCATAATTGTGGACTGTTGAGTAAACCTATTTGGGTTTTTAAACCACTATAGGCAAAAAACACAGGGAGAAGAAAAATTAAGACGAAATCTTCAGTTTTTACGGCTAATTCTCTGACTAATTCGGCATTTTTGGGCATGACTGCACCTAATAAAAATGCGCCGAAAATCAGGTGAATACCGATAAATTCAGTAATGAGAGCAGATGCAACTACTCCCATATAAATTAACGCTAGAAGAAGTTGGCTTAACTTTCCTGTGCGGCGATAATGAGTAAGAAGATGTTTGAGAAACCACCGCCCTACGGTGAACATAAAGCCAATGTAGATGATACTTTCAACAATGGTGAGGATAGCTTTTTGATCGATGCTACCATTACGAGCGACTGCGATCGCTATTGCTAAAATACACCACGCTGTTACATCATCAACGGCGGCACAAGTTAAAGCTAATGTTCCTAATTTTGTCCCTTGTAAATTATTTTCGGTAATAATTCTGGCCAATACAGGAAAAGCTGTGATTGACATTGCTGCACCTAAAAATAAGGCGAAGGCGGTAAAAGATACACTAGCATTAGAAATGAGTGGATACAACAGCAAAGATAAAATCGCAGCTAGAGAAAACGGCACAATTATGCTGATATTGGAAATAATAATCGCTGATTTTAAATTACCGCTAAGATATTTAGGATTTAGCTCTAAACCTATCAAAAACATGAAAAATATTAGTCCTACCTGAGATAAAACATTCAGGAAAGGTACGGTTTCTGCTGGAAACAGTATAGCTGCTGCATGGGGAGCAATGAAACCCAATAATGATGGTCCCAACATGATACCGGCGACAATTTCACCGATGACTAAAGGTTGTTTAATTGATTTAAATGCCAATCCTACTAACCTTGACATTCCAATTACAATTAACACCTCAACCAGAACGAGAATAACTGTGTGCATAGTTTCCTCTTGACTCTTCGGTTTCCCTAAGATGATTCTTTAAAGGATGGCAAAATGTCAACCTTGTTAGACACAATACAGGTGTATTCTATTAATTTTGATGTAAATTATTGTTAAGTAAGAAAAAGCTGTCAGGAGTCAGGAGTCAGTAATGAGCTATCAATAGTTAATAATTAATAATTAGTAATTAGTAATTAGTAATTAGTAATTAGTAATTAGTAATCAGCTAATAGCAGCATTAGCAAGAATTGAAAAGTTTTAATTTCGTGAAGTTTTAATTTCCTAAAGTTTTAATTGCGTGCATTTTATCTGCATCTGTTTCTTTTCATTCTTTGTATTTAAATATTTCAGGTACTGACGGAAACCGACGAAAACCGACGGCTAAATGCTGACAAAAAATCAATTCTTTCTCCTGACTCCTGACTCCTGTACGGGCGTTCGCGAAGCGTGCTGGAAGCATCAGCATTCGGGCGACCAATTATCAATTTTATGAAAAGGCTATTTTCCTGTAAGTAAGGGCGAAGCATTCAGGCGATAAATTATCAATTTTATGAAAAGGTTATTTTCCTGTAAGTAAGGGCGAAGCATTCAGGCGATAAATTATCAATTTTATGAAAAGGTTATTTTCCGAATGCTTCGCCCCTACTTCGCCCCTACGACTCCTGACTCCTTGTTCGCGAAGCGTGGCGAAGCCAATCTCCTGACTCCTAAATTCTTGTAAATATGTCGTTAAATTTTGTTAAGATTGAGTATGGCGTTAGCTTTACCCTTATATCCCCTATCTGAGAGATATTTCATGTTGCGACTGGAACACATTAGCAAAATTTACCCTACAGGCGAAGTTTTAAAGGATATCAACTGGGAAGTGAAACCAGGCGATCGCATTGGTTTGGTTGGTGTTAACGGTGCGGGAAAGTCTACCCAACTGAAAATTATCTCTGGTGAAATAGAACCCACTGCTGGGGAAATTATCCGCCCTGCTAGTTTACACATAGCTTACCTAAACCAAGAATTTGAAGTTGATCCGACGCGGACAGTTAATGAAGAATTTTGGACGGTTTTCAAGGAAGCTAACGCAGTTCAGTTAGCTTTGCACGAAGTACAACGGGAAATGGAAACCGCCACCCTAGAGGAATTAGATAAACTGATTAATAAGTTAGATAAATTACAGCGTCAGTTTGAAGCCTTGGATGGTTATGGTTTAGATGCTCGCATTGGTAAGATTTTACCGGAAATGGGCTTTCAAGTAGAAGATGGCGATCGCCTAGTCAGTGCTTTTTCTGGTGGTTGGCAAATGCGGATGAGTTTAGGTAAAATTCTCCTGCAAGAACCAGATTTATTACTACTAGACGAACCGACAAACCATTTAGATTTAGAAACCATTGAATGGTTAGAAAATTACCTGAAAAAATTACTGACACCAATGGTAATAGTTTCCCATGACCGGGAATTTTTGGATCGACTTTGTACTCAAATTGTGGAAACTGAAAGAGGAATTTCTAGCACTTACCTGGGTAATTATTCATCATATCTGCAACAAAAAGCAGAAAATGAATCTGCACAATTGAGCGCCTTTGAACGGCAACAAAAGGAATTAGAAAAACAACAAGCATTTGTGGATAGATTCCGCGCTAGTGCAACTCGCAGCACCCAAGCAAAAAGCCGAGAAAAGCAATTAGAAAAAGTTGAAAGAATTGAAGCACCAACCGCAGGAGTTAGAACCTTACATTTTCGCTTTCCCCCCGCACCTCGTAGCGGTAGAGAAGTAGTAGAAATCAAAGATTTAACTCATGTTTATGGAGATAAAATTCTGTTTTTAGGTGCTAATTTGTTGATTGAAAGAGGTGATAGAATCGCCTTTTTAGGTCCCAATGGTGCTGGAAAATCTACACTTTTGAAAATGATTATGGGTGTAGAACCATACACAGAAGGAACTGTGAAACTAGGAGATCATAATGTTATCCCTGGTTATTTTGAACAAAACCAAGCGGAAGCATTAGATTTAAATAAAACTGTCATGGAAACCATACATGATGAAGTTCCCGACTGGAAAAATGAAGAAGTCCGCACTTTGTTAGGAAGATTTCTATTTGCGGGTGATACAGTATTTAAACAAGTGGGTGCTTTAAGTGGAGGAGAAAAAGCTAGGTTAGCATTAGCAAAAATGCTATTAACACCTGCTAATTTAATCATTTTAGATGAACCTACCAACCATTTAGATATTCCTGCTAAGGAAATGTTGGAGGAAGCATTACAAAATTATGATGGTACTGCCATTGTAGTATCTCACGACCGTTATTTTATCTCCCAAGTTGCAAATAAAATTGTGGAAATTCGGGACGGAGAATTTCGGGTTTATTTGGGAGATTATCATTATTATTTGCGGAAGATTGAAGAGGAAAAGGAACAAGCAAAGTTAGCTGCAATAGAAGCAGAAAAAGTAGCGAAGAAAGCAGCAAAATCAGCAAAATCCGCAGCGAAGAAGAAGTAGGTTTGTTTTTAAAAACAAGTATTTGTGAGTCCCTGACTTTTTGAAGTTGGGGATTTTTTGTCTGAATCAGACAAAATAAATCACACTGCAAAAAATATAACACCCCTAATTACGTAATACTGTAAAGCAGAAATAAAATAACTTATGTAAATTTTTATTGAACATGGTATAATGATAGTATAATAAATTAATATATCTTAATTTTAATGGGTCAGCATCAGAATTTAGAAAATAGTAATTGATTAATTGAGCTATATTATTAAAAATGGTAAAATCTTAATAATTTCATACTCAAATTTTAATTGTAAACATCTATATATATATATCATTATGAAAGCAGGAGGCAAATATTATGTTATCAACAAACATTGAGCAAGAATCCGTGATTAAGAGAGTTGAGAGAGTAGTATCTATTTTAATGGAAGAGAATCCCATATTTAAAGAAGACCTTAATTATGCTGCAATAGTGAATGATTTAGTGGAAATTTTTGAAAAAACCTTATCTTTTGATGAATTTAATCATATCTCAGATGCAAGTTTAAAAAAACGTTGTGATGGTATTATGGCTGTGAGAATTTTGGCGAAAATTGGTGAAGATTTTACACCCGAACAAATGGCAAATTTTGAAGATGCAATTAAACGAAAATAGAGAATATTATAAAAATAATCAAATAAAAAATATGAATTATTTATTAGATACTAATATTGTTTCTTTAGCCCTCAAACAAAATTCTCTAATTTTGGAAAAGATTGTATTAGCTCAAGCTAAAGAAGACAATATTTTTATTAGTTGTATTACCTATTTTGAAATTAGAAGAGGTTTTTTAGCGGTTGATTCGCCTAAACAAAGAGCCAGATTTAACATATTCTGTCAAAAATATCCGATAATTTTTCTAGATGATTTAGCGATTTTAGAAAAAGCTGCGGAAATTCATGCTGATTTAAGATTAAAAGGTTTACCGATTCAAAGTGAAGATGTTTTAATTGCGGCTACAGCAATAATTAAAGGTTTAACTGTGGTTTCTAATGATAGTGATTTAACCAGAGTTGAAGGTTTAAGTTTAGAAAATTGGTTGTAGGGATAAATGCTAGGTAATAAATGCTCTGTCTCCTAGTGAAAGTGCGTTTTAACGGACTCTTATTCTTATGAACTCCTGAACTCCTGAACTTCTGAACTTCTGAACTTCTGACTCCTCTCTTTTTCAACTTCTTTCTTCAATTTGTGGTTAGTAGTGATATCATTCGGTTATTACAAAAAGTAAAGGGCAATTTTACTATGACCAAAGCACCTGTTGCTCCTGTGGTGCTAGTCATTTTAGATGGATGGGGCTACTGTGAGGACAAGCGAGGAAACGCGATCGCTGCCGCTAAAACTCCCATTATGGACAGTTTGTGGGCGGCCTACCCCCATACCCTCATTCGCACTTCAGGAAAAGCCGTAGGGTTGCCAGAAGGTCAAATGGGCAACTCGGAAGTTGGTCATTTGAATATTGGCGCTGGGCGTGTCGTCCCCCAAGAACTGGTACGCATCTCCGATGCGGTTGAAGACGGTTCTCTGTCCGCTAACCCAGCACTTGTAAACATTTGCCAGGAAGTGAAATCACGAAATGGCAAGTTACACTTGATTGGACTTTGTTCTGACGGTGGGGTACATTCCCACATTACCCATCTCTTTGGGTTACTGGACCTAGCCAAATCACAGCAAATTTCAGATGTATGTATTCACGCTATCATGGACGGGCGTGATACTCTTCCCGCAGATGGAATAAAAGCCATCGCACAACTGCAAGATTATATAGACCGCGTGGAAATAGGGCAGATAGCCACTATTAGCGGTCGTTATTATGCGATGGACCGCGATCGCCGTTGGGATCGAGTCCAACGAGCTTATGATGTAATGACGCAAGAAGGCGCTGGCAACGGAAAAACAGCGTTAGAAGTCTTGCAAGCCTCTTATGCTGAAGGCGTAACCGACGAGTTTATTGTTCCCGTCAGAATTACTCCTGGCGCAGTTGCACCTGGCGATGGGGTGATCTTTTTCAATTTCCGTCCCGACCGCGCCAGAGAATTAACTCAAGCTTTTGTTAGTGTTCATTTTCAGGGTTTTGAGAGACAGCAAATTACACCTCTGTCTTTTCTGACATTTACCCAATATGACCCAGAGTTAACTGTCTCTGTGGCCTTTACTCCCCAGAACTTGACGAATATTCTGGGTGAAGTGATTGCAAATCATGGTCTAAAACAGTTCCGCACGGCAGAAACGGAAAAATACGCTCATGTCACCTATTTCTTTAATGGGGGACTAGAGGACCCTTATGAGGGAGAAGATCGGGAACTGGTCAGCAGTCCAATGGTGGACACCTACGACACAGAACCCGCAATGTCCGCAGAGGCGGTGACAAAGGTGGCGATCGCTGCCATTGAAAAGGGTATTTACTCTTTAGTAGTGATGAACTACGCTAACCCCGACATGGTAGGCCACACAGGAAAAATAGAAGCTACAGTCACAGCGATTGAAACAGTTGACCGATGTTTAGGCAGACTTATAGAAAGTGTCGGCAAAGTTGGCGGTACAATGCTAATTACAGCCGATCACGGTAACGCTGAGTATATGGCAGATGAGGATGGTAATCCTTGGACGGCACATACAACTAACCCCGTTCCCTTCATTTTGGTAGAAGGGGAAAAGGTGAAAATACCCGGATATGGTGCAAATGTTGACTTGCGACATGATGGTAAGTTAGCTGATATTGCACCCACTATTTTGGATATTTTACAAATTCCTCAACCAGAAGAAATGACTGGTAAATCTCTACTAAGAGCCGCAGAATATGATTTACAGCTTTCTCGTACTCCTGTACAAGTAGGTTTGTAATCTATTTCTCTTCTTTGACAGTTAACTTTTTACAGTTAACTGTTTTTTAGAGGTAATGGGTAATGGGTAATTGGTAATTGGTAATATTATCCCAGTCACCAATCACCAATCACCAATCACCAATCATCAAATTTTTAATTAACCGTGTTACGTTAAATAATATTCAAGATCATCTTTGGGAATTTTTAATTACGTATGTCGATTACTAACATTGTGCAAGGAATTTGGGCATTTTCTGCTTTAGGTTTAATTGTCCTGGTTTTACTACATAGCCCTAAAGGTGATGGTATTGGTGCTATTGGTGGCCAAGCTCAACTCTTTAGCAGTACCAAAAGCGCAGAAAATACATTAAATCGTGTCACCTGGGCGTTAGTAGTAATTTTTCTCGGTTTAACAGTGGTTTTAAGTGCTAACTGGCTACCTAAATAAGTAAAACCTAGATAAGTAAAAATGGGAAAAATATCCCAAAAATCAATATCCAAAACCCAAAATAGAAATCATCATTTTTTTGGGTGGAAATTATTAACAGTTCTGACTTTATTCATAATTTCAGGGCTGTTAGTTATTTTGACGAATTTTCATACTCATGCCCAAGAACCTAACCCCCAACCCCGTTCCCTAGCAGAGAAGGAGACTATAATTTCCCCTTTCCTTGTAGCAGAGAGGTTAGGGGAAAAGTCAATACAAAAACCCCATCCTTTACCACTAAGTTTAGAAAAATGGCAAGATCAAAATAACAGTGGTGATTATTTTGAGCAAATTCAACCTACAAAATATGGTTATTTAATTTGGTCACATTTCCCGATTCAAGTAAATATTGAAACTCCTACAAATATCAATCAACAACAAGCGCAAACATGGGTAAATCAAGTTTCACAAGCTATTAAAGAGTGGAATAATTTTTTACCTTTAGAATTAGTAGAAAATTCAGAAATTGCTGATATTAAAGCTGATATTAAAGCTGATATTAAAATTATGCGTCAACGTCCACCTTTACAAATAAACCCCATTAGTAAAATTCCCCGTGCGCGTTCTGCATTAGCGACATACGAGTTATATAATCAAAATAATTTTTTATTACACCGTTTTACTATTTTATTAAGTCCCACTCAAACAGGGGAACATTTGCAAGCAGCAGCACGTCATGAAATGGGACACGCTTTAGGAATTTGGGGTCATAGTCCCGTAGAAACTGACGCACTTTATTTTTCTCAAGTTCGTAACCCTGTATCTATTTCTAGCAGAGATGTGAATACTTTAAAGAAGATTTATCAACAGTCTACAAGTTTGGGGTGGTCAAATGTGGAAAAGTAATATAGTAGGAGTCAGTGGTTCGACTTACTTCGACTGCGCTCAGTACAAGTCGCTCACCAACCGGAGTCAGAAGTCAGGAGTATAAGCCTATTTTAGTAAGACTTTGATGATAAATTGATGTCTTAACTACCCTGTGTTGGGCTATAAGTTAATATTTGTGAAATATGGAAGATTTATAACTTCTGATAGATGTATAAAATTTAAAGTTGCAAATTTAAAGTTGCAAATTACAACAATGAATGAAACTGATTTAGCTTTTACCCCAGCTTTAGAGTTAGCACAATTAATTCGTCGTCGGGAAGTTTCACCTCTGGAATTGACAGAACTATATTTAGATAGAATTTCTCGCTTCAATCCCCAATTAGGAAGTTATTTTACTGTCACAGCAGATTTAGCTATTGCTGACGCTAAAGCAAAAACAGAATTACTCACAACCGCTTCAGAATTACCGCCATTTTTTGGTGTTCCCATTTCTATTAAAGATTTAAACGCCGTAGCTGGTGTTACTTGCACTTACGGAAATCCAGCTTTCGTTAAAAATATCTCTAACTATGATGATGGCGTAGTGAGCAAAATTAAACAAGCCGGTTTTACAATTTTGGGAAAAACTGCGACTTCTGAATTAGGTTCTTATCCTTACAGTGAACCTACGGGTTTTACCCCAGCTAGAAACCCTTGGAATTTAGAATATACTCCTGGGGGTTCTAGTGGTGGTGCTGCGGCCTCTGTGACAGCAGGATTATGTGCGATCGCTCAAGGTTCAGATGGTGGTGGTTCAATTAGAGGACCTGCGGCTTGTTGTGGTGTGGTGGGAATTAAACCAGCAAGGGGAAGAGTCACACAAGCACCGGTAGGCGATCGTATGGGAGGAATTGCTGTTAATGGTCCCATAGCTAGAACTGTATCAGATGCAGCAGCCATGTTAGATGTAATTTCTGGATATATTACCGGAGATCCTTATTGGTTGACAAATCCAGAACCTTCATTTTTAGCAGCAACCCAAGTAAAAAACCAGAAGTTAAAAATAGCTTTTAGTACCAGTATTACTCCCTTGGGAGATGCTGACACAAACTGCAAACAAGGAGTATTAAAAACAGTTAAATTATTAGCAGAAATTGGACATGAAATAGCAGAAAAATGTCCTGATATGAGTGGTTTAGTAGAACCATTTCAAATAGTATGGCAATCTGGAGTAGCAGCAGCAGGAATACCCCCAGAAGCACTGCAACCATTGAATCAATTTTTATTATCGAGAACAGGTTCTGCGGGTGAATATTTGCAAGCATTAGCACAAATGCAGATAGTTTCCCGGCAAATAGTCGCCTTTTTTGATAATATTGATGTGTTAGTATTACCGGTTTATTTGCACTCACCCATTAAAGTTGGTGAATGGGAAAATTTAACCCCAGAAGAGATATTTCAAAATATTATCAAATGGGTTGCACCTTGTCCAGTAGCAAACGCAACAGGATTACCTGCAATAGCGATTCCTGTAGGTTTTGATAGTAATGGTTTACCCCTGAGTGTGCAATTAATAGGTAAACCTGCGGACGAGTCTACTATTATTAGTTTAGCAGCACAATTGGAAACCGCTAATCCTTGGATTCAACATCGTCCAAATCTCTGAGTTAGTGTTAATAAGATGGTAATGTTGTCTGAATCAGGATATCCATGATTTTCAGGATTTTCATCAAAAATAAATCATGTTTTTCTGGAAATCCTGTTAATTTATGATTTTCACTTTTTACAGCAATTATGAATTACAAATTACGAATTACGAATTACGAATTATTCTGTCGTTTATCAACAACCAAAACTAAACAAAGTGCAGCAACAGCTTTTTCCCATTCCTGACGAACTTTGACATCTTCCACACCATCAAATAAACTAACTAAACGAGGAACAGCTGCTTCCAAAGCTGCTGGTGAAACAGGACGATGTAACTCAACGAGGTGATTTAAACTTTCTTGATGATGGAGAAAATTAATTACCCATTTTGTTGTATGATCTGGACTATCAGGAACACGCTTAACCCCTAATTCGTTTTTTAACCAATTATAAAAAGGCGGTAAATGTTCAGCTAAAACTTGTCCTGCTGTGGGTAAAGTCTCGCGCAATAGTTGAATATCTAAACTGTCTAATTCTTGTTTTAGTGCTTCTGATTTCAGTACCTCATCTAAAGGTGTAGAAAGTATTGCTTCTATTTCTGATTGAGAAAAATCTAAATGCTGAGTAAAGGTAGAAATTGCTGTTGACATTTTCCAAACCTCCCAAAATGATTAATTAATATCTGCTGACTTTTCAGAAAGTGTGAGCAGAAATGATAAATTAGATTCAGCCTGTAACGCATGAGGGGCATTAGCAGGCATAAAAATAAAAACTCCAGGTTCGAGTATAATTTCTTCTCCTGATAAAGTTAATAAACCTCTACCTTCCAAAACATTGACAGTAGCATTGCGTGTAGAGGTATGTTCAGAAATTTCCGTATTAGCTGCTAGACAAAAGAGAGTATATTGACAAACTGTATCTTTTGCCAGCACCTTGCTTAAAATTCCCTCACGGGGATATTCAATGTGTTCCTGTAATCGAGTGACAGTAGGATTCATATCAATAGCGTTGAACCTATCAATACCATCTAATAAATGCTAACAAAATGAAGTTGGAAATTTCCCACATCATCACCCAAAAGAGCCTCAACTATGGCAATCTGATAAACATAACCCCTGGCAATCTGATATTTTAGCTACAGAAAATCTACCTGTTGAGGCTATGCAAACCCTACCACCCCTTGAAACTAACAACATTACATCCAGTCAACCCGTCTTTGACACCACCATCAAACGCCGCAAAACTCGTCCTGTGAAAGTGGGAGATGTCACCATTGGCGGAGGCTACCCTGTGGTGGTACAGTCAATGATTAACGAAGATACCCTCGATATTGATGGTTCTGTAGCAGCTATTCGTCGTCTTCATGAAATTGGCTGCGAAATTGTCCGCGTTACAGTTCCTAGTATGGCTCATGCCAAAGCCTTAGCAGAAATTAAACAGAAATTAAAGCAAACTTACCGTGATGTTCCCATTGTTGCCGACGTACATCACAATGGCATGAAAATTGCCCTGGAAGTAGCTAAACATATCGAAAAAGTACGTATCAATCCAGGGTTGTATGTATTTGAAAAACCCAACACCAACCGCACAGAATACACAAAAGCTGAATTTGACGAAATTGGCGAGAAAATCCGTGAAACCTTAGAACCCTTGGTAGTTTCCCTAAGAGATCAAGGTAAAGCTTTGCGGATAGGAGTCAATCATGGTTCGTTAGCAGAAAGAATGCTATTTACCTATGGTGACACCCCAGAAGGAATGGTAGAATCTGCCTTAGAATTTATCCGCATTTGTGAATCTTTGGATTTTCGCAACATCGTTATTTCGATGAAAGCCTCAAGAGTTCCCGTCATGGTAGCCGCCTATAGGTTAATGGCCAAACGCATGGATGATTTAGGCATGGATTATCCTTTACATCTGGGTGTAACCGAAGCCGGAGATGGGGAATATGGCAGAATTAAATCTACTGCGGGAATAGCTACATTATTAGCCGATGGTATTGGTGATACAATTCGCGCATCTTTGACAGAAGCACCAGAAAAAGAAATTCCCGTTTGTTACAGCATTCTGCAAGCTTTAGGTTTGCGGAAAACAATGGTTGAGTATGTCGCTTGTCCTTCTTGCGGAAGAACTTTATTTAACTTAGAAGAAGTGTTACACAAAGTCCGGGAAGCAACTAAGCACCTAACAGGTTTAGATATTGCTGTCATGGGTTGCATTGTCAATGGACCGGGAGAAATGGCGGATGCTGACTATGGTTATGTAGGTAAAAATCCTGGGTTTATTTCTTTATACCGTGGCAGAGAAGAAATCAAAAAAGTTCCAGAAGATCAAGGTGTAGAGGAATTGATCAATTTAATTAAAGCTGATGGACGTTGGGTAGATCCTTAATTTGGGGAATGGGGAGTCGTAGGGGCGAAGCATTCGGAAAATAACCTTTTCATAAAATTGAGAATTGGTAGCCCGAATGCTTCGCCCGTAGAGGAGTCGGGAGAGAAATATTTTTCCCCTATCACCCATCACCCATCACCCATCACCAATCACCAAATCCTGTGTTAGATTGGGCATACTGACAATAGATTTTCCCTCTGACATAGATGTCATTATGGTGATTACAAAAAGTAGACTTGTTTTAGGTGCTACAGCAGTGACGCTTTCTACAATTGCTGTTACTAGTCTTGGTATTAATTCCCGTGGTCAGGCTTTGTTTAAAGCAAGTCCCAAGGAATTGGTAGACGAAGTATGGCAAATTGTTTACCGTCAATATGTAGACGGGACTTTTAATCAAGTAGATTGGCAAGCTGTTCGTAAAGAATATTTAAGCAAGTCCTACAGTAATCAGCAGGAAGCTTATACATCCATCCGGGAAATGCTGAAAAAGCTAGAAGACCCTTATACCCGGTTTATGGATCCAGAGGAATTTAAGAGTATGCAGGTTGATACCTCTGGAGAATTAACAGGTATTGGTATCACTATCAGTCAGGATGAAAAAACAAAGGAATTAGTTGTAATTTCCCCTATTGAAGATACACCAGCCTTTAAAGTAGGAATTTTAGCTAAAGATGTCATCTTAGAAATTGATGGCAAAAGCACTAAAGGCATGGATACAAACCAAGCTGTATCTTTGATCCGGGGTGAAGCGGGAACTCAGGTCAGACTGAAAATTCTGCGAAATGGTCAGCAAAAAATATTTGACATCACCAGGGCGCGAATCGAAATTCATCCGGTTAAGTTTGCTGAAAAACCAAGTCCAGCAGGTAATATTGGCTACATCCGACTGAATCAATTCAGTGCTAATGCTGGCAAAGAAATGAGAGATGCGATTAATAAGTTAGAAGCTAAAAACGTCACTGGTTACGTTTTGGATCTGCGTGGTAATCCTGGTGGTTTATTATTTTCCAGTATAGAAATCTCCCGGATGTGGTTAGATAAAGGTACGATTGTTTCCACTATTGATCGTCAAGGTGAGCAAGAACGGGAAATAGCCAGAGGACGTGCTTTAACTAATAAACCTTTAGTAGTGTTGGTGGATAAGGGTTCAGCCAGTGCTAGTGAAATCCTGTCCGGTGCTTTGCAGGATAATAAGCGGGCGACGATAGTAGGTACACAAACTTTTGGTAAGGGTTTGGTACAATCTGTGCGTCCGTTGGAAGATGGTTCTGGTTTAGCGGTGACTATTGCTAAATATCATACTCCTAGCGGTAAAGATATTAACAAGCATGGTATTGACCCTGATATCAAAGTAGATTTAACTGATGCCCAAAGACAAGATTTGTGGTTAAGGGAACGTGAGAAATTAGGTACTTTAGAAGATCCCCAATTTGCTAAAGCTTTGGAAATTTTAGGTAAACAAGCTGCTCAAAATACTACAACAACTAATAAGAATTAAATTGTCAGGAGTCAGGAGTCAGTAGGGGTTTAGCAGTGCTAAACCCGTACAGGAGTCAGGGGGAAAAGTGGGCAGCTTTTGATGGTTTTAATGTCTATTCTTTGGATTTTCTTCCCCTTTTGATCCCTGAATCCCTTGATTCAGTTTTGTATTTATATGCTTAATGGCACGCTGCGGGAACAGCAGACGTTACTTATTTTGTTATTTATATAGTATAACCAGTTGCCAAAAATACGACAAGTATGTTAATCTACTTAGAGTATATTTAAACATATTATCATTACTTTATACTGTTAATTCCTGTACTGGTGATGAATAACAGTCATTTATTGATGGGGCGGATTTTTGCGCGATGTCCTATTGTATCAATCCTCACTGTGCCAAACCTGCTGATCCTGCAAATGTCAATAACCGCTTTTTAAGTAAATTTGCGGTTTTGTTTTGACACATTAAAATATAAACTGGTAATCAAAAATAGTAAAAGAAATCACCTATGTTTAACCAGACTAAAAAAACTAATCACGTATCCAGCCATAAAAACTTTCTAAGTAGTAGAATAGCTGGAAAATTAATTTCTGCATTGCTTATAGCTTCTCCGATTGTATTTACTCAATCGGTTGCTGCTTCTCCCAGTCGAACAAAAGTTGTTGCACAAATGACTTGTACTGGTGTTGCTGGTTTACCTGTTATTTACCCAGAGTATTATGGTCGAACTCGTTCTGGATTAGATATATGGATATGTGTGGAAACTGGATCAGGTCGTCAGGCATTTCTTATGGTCAATCCTGGTCCTTATGCTGTAATCGTATGTAATATGCTGGAATGTCAAGTTGTTGATTGGACATACTAGAATGACCAAGTTAGATTGCTTGTCTGAAGTTGATCCTACAGGTAAAATTTGGGAAAAGCATCGAGTTAATGCTGATAAAATTGCTGATTTTTACGCCAAAGCGGATGATGAGACTTTTAATGATTATGCTTGGCGTTTAAAAAGCTGTTCTGAGTGGCTAGAGTTTCGCTTAGTACCAGAAGAATCAGCAGACACTCTCAAATTAAAATTAACTAATGCGCGATTTTGTCGAGTGCGTCACTGTCCGGTTTGTCAGTGGCGACGTTCTATGATGTGGAAAGCAAAAGCTTATCAAATTCTCCCGCAAGTTGTTACAGATTATCCTAAATACCGTTGGTTGTTTATCACTCTCACAGTCAGAAATTGCCAAATTGAAGAACTCAGAGAAACCTTGGACGAAATAAACAAAGCTTTTAAACGTTTGTCAGAATTGAAAGCATGGCCAGCTAAAGGTTGGGTAAAGTCTGTAGAAGTCACCAAAGGTAAAGATGGAATATCAGCACACCCACATATACACCTTTTAGCGATGGTTAAACCTTCATATTTCAGTCATGGCTATATTTCTCAAGCTAAATGGGTATCATTATGGCAGCAGTGTTTAAGGGTTAATTATCAGCCAGTAGTTGATGTGAGAGCGATCGCAAAACACCATGATCCAAAGGTGCTAATTCCTGAAATTCTGAAATATCAGGTAAAAGAGTCTGACTTATTGGATGATAGGGAATGGTTTCTGGAGTTAACCCGTCAACTACACAAAACTAGAGCGATCGCAGTTGGGGGAGTCCTCAGACATTACATGAGAGAATTAGAGGAGAAAAATCAAGACCTCATTGGTGACAGTGAAGAGATAGATGAGGTGACAGGTGATAGTTTATATTTCGGATGGAATAGAAGATTACATCAGTACATAATAGAGGAATAACTAAGATTAGTCAAGATAGTGACTATCGGGTAAATGCGGGGGTTTCAGCCCTCTGAAAAAGGTAGCTGATTTTCTCAGAAGATAGAGATTATAAGCAGAAAAACGGGGATTAGGATATTGAGAAGCAAGATAAGAATAGAAAGAAACAGGTGCAATAAACCAGATACGTTTAGAACCATCCCTATAGATATGTTCATCAATGACATGAAGTGAAGGAAGCCAAGAAAGAAAAAGAGGATGTGTAAGAAAGGCATGAGAAACATAAAGTCTGCCAACAGGAATACCATCAAATTTGGAATAACGGGTGAAAATAGAAAACTCAACAATCATTGAAACACCTCAAATAAACAAAATGATTTTTAAAATGAAATAATTTTTTCTTCACAAACAAAGAGGCGTTAGCCTTGTAGATAAATAGAAGAAGAAAGAAGATGCGGAAAACAAAATTGTGGGTATTGGACATAAAAAACTCCCAATTACATAGTGTTGTAGTAAATGAGAGTTTAAAATTACCTTCACTTGAAACTAATAAATATTTTCCAAAGAATTTCATGAACCAAAAATTATCTCACCAAATTAATGGATGATCTATTGCATTTAGGAAAATGGAAAGGCTTATAATGTAAAATTAAGGAGAAGAAAGTGAATATTCACTCACAAATAAATGTATATGTAAATTCCTAGTCAAAAAATATCGTGTTTGTGTTCAAAAATGTATACCTAACTACGACATTACAACGGAGATTTTCTCATGACACTAGCATACATCCTGACAGAAAGTGATAAAGATATAGAAATTTTACAGAAATTGCTACCAAAAAATTTAATTCAAGATATTAAATTTATAGCAGGTGCAAGTTC
Source organism: Sphaerospermopsis sp. LEGE 00249 (assembly GCF_014299995.1). Taxonomy (NCBI): domain Bacteria; kingdom Bacillati; phylum Cyanobacteriota; class Cyanophyceae; order Nostocales; family Aphanizomenonaceae; genus Sphaerospermopsis; species Sphaerospermopsis sp. LEGE 00249. Next base: position 49,694 of record NZ_JACJUZ010000007.1, read on the forward strand.
TTACAGAGCGCGTTCTTTAGCTAGTTCACTACTTGCGACTCAAAAAATACCTGTTTGTCTTGTTATAGATGCAGATACAAATAACCAATCTAAAGTATTTGAAAAGAAAGATTTAATTAATTATATGTTAAGTCAAGTATCTTCAGGTATTCCTTTTCAAATCTCCCTTGCTACTCCTGAAATAGAAATTATATTTCTCCAAAATAAACCATTAATTGAAAAAATCGCCCAACGTCAATTTAATGACTTAGAATGGCAACTTGCCCAAAGTAAACCCAAGGAATTTTTAGAAACAGTATTAGGTAAAGAAACATCAATCAATGATAAAATATTTAGCAATATCAATGATCAAGAAATTAAGATATTACAACAACATCCATTAATACAAGAAATAATCACCTTCTTATCATCACTTACCCCGTCTGTTGTGGCAATTAACTAACAATTTTGTAGGTTGGGTTGACGCAAGAAAACCCAACAATAACAGACTAATTTATAATTAATACTTAACTAGACAATAGGAAGAAACTCTATTCTGTCTTGATACTCATTATCTAGTGATCCTTCAGCTATCAGTAATAATTGTTCAATATTTTCACCAACACTTAATTTTGGATTAAGAATGAAAATTCCTGGAATATGATGACCTTGAGCGATATGATCTGTTAAATGAACAGGCATAGATTTACGATTATTAGTTACGAGAACAAAGTTATTTTCCTCACACCAAATCAAAATTTCTGGGTCAAGAGTTCCCTTTTGTGGAGTAGTCAAATCTCCCACTGCTAGGATAAATAAATCAGGGTTTAGACGGCGTAATTGAATGGTATAAATTGGATTAACATTTTCATCAATGAGATAATTAAGCGCCATGACTTTGCAACAACATTTTTTCAGCTTTTAACTTACGTAATTTTTCCACAACAGGGTTAGGATTGCGACGCTGTTCTTCTCTCATTTTATCACCCCATTCCAACCAATCTTTTATGTATTCATCTACTGATTGTTGATTATGCAAATAGTAAAGAATCGTCGCATAAACCTGTTCTAATGTTAGTGATGTATAGGTTTTAGCAATCTCTTCAGGAGTTTTCGCATGGAAAAGATAGTCAAATAAAATGGTTTCAATTCCCACTCTTGTACCTTTGAGTCTAATATCATCGGGAGCTAGAAAATTAAAGTATTCTTCAAGTTGCATAGTTAGTTAAGTCTCAATTGCTGTTACTGTATCTTAATTTTATTTTAGAATATTATCGGTTATGTTGAGTGATACTTTTTAACCATAAGGGTAACTATCAAGATAGAAAAAAGAAGTCGAGGATCTGATCTTTCTAGAATTACTCATCTACAATTATAAAACTGGATCTCACCTTAAAAACCGCAAGATTTCCGCAATAGTAAAGAGTAAACCCCTTGACACCACCTGAAAACCCTGTTATGCTAATCTTGATGAGGAAGAACTATCTTCTGTGCATAAGCAATTACAAGTATTTTCAAATAAGTAAGGGCGAAGCATTCGGAAAGAAAATCAATGGTTTCAGGGATAACTTATCCCCCGAATGCTTCGCCCCTACTCTGCGTGTCTGCGTGAGAAAAAATAGAAAAAAATAGGGGCAGCTTTCACAACCACCCCTAAAACAACTTGTAACTTAACAACTACTCAGCACTAGCTAAAGTGGGAGCAGAAAAGATTTGAGAATATAAACTTGTAGGTTGTTGACGAGCGATCACAGGCAACACTTGACGGGCATGAGCCGCAACTTCTACAGTTTTTACATCGTATGTTTCTGTCACCAACTTAGGATAGAAACCAATACCGATGATAGGCAGTAACAAACAAGCAGTGATGAACAACTCACGGGGTTTCACATCAGCAACTACAGTATCTAAATGTAACTCTTCACTTTGCTTACCGTAGAACACCTGACGCAACATAGAAAGTAAATAGACAGGTGTTAAAATCACACCCACAGCAGATAAGAAAATAACTACAACCTTGAAACTAGAACTATAAACGTCGCTAGTACCAATACCCAAGAACACCATCAACTCACCCACAAAACCACTCATACCGGGTAAAGCTAAAGAAGCCATTGCACCAGCAGTAAACAGAGCGAAGGTTCTGGGCATTACCTTAGCAATACCACCCATTTGGTTCATCATTAAAGTATGGGTGCGTTCATAAGTGACACCAGACAAGAAGAATAAACTAGCAGCAATTAAACCATGAGAAACCATCTGTAACACCGCACCACTAATACCAATTTCGGTATAAGATGCAATGCCTATTAACACAAAACCCATGTGGGCAATAGAAGAGTAAGCTAAACGGCGTTTGAGGTTGGTTTGAGCAAAAGCACAACAAGCACCGTAAACAATATTAACTACACCTAAAATTGCTAGAACTGGAGCAAAAACAGCGTGGGCATCACCTAACATTTCCATGTTAAAGCGAATTAGGGCATAACCACCCATTTTTAATAACACACCAGCTAAAATCATTGAACCGGGTGCAGATGCTTCACCGTGGGCATCAGGCAACCAGGTATGAAAGGGGAAAATAGGTAATTTTACACCGTAAGCAATTAAGAAACCTGCATAGAGAGCTAATTCTAACAGTTGGGGATATTCTTTAAGTCCCAATTCTGTCATGTTAAAGGTGAAGTGATCACCATAAAACGCCATTGTTAAACCAGCTACGAGAATAAATATAGATGCGGCTGCTGTGTAGAGAATAAATTTAGTAGCTGCGTAACGGCGGTTTTTGCCTCCCCAAATAGAAATCAATAAATAAACTGGTACTAATTCAATTTCCCACATTAAGAAGAATAATAACAAGTCTTGAGCCAGGAATACACCTAATTGGGCGCTATACATTACCAGCATTAAGGCATAAAATAAACGCGGCTTATTGGTTACTTTCCAAGCCGCGAATATAGCTAATGTGTTAATTAAACCTGTGAGTAATACTAAGGGCATTGATAAACCATCAATTGCTAATGCCCAATTTAAACCAATTTGAGGTATCCAACTATAGGTTTCTGTGAGTTGTAAAGCGGAACTTTGGAAATCGTAACCTTGCCAAACCGCATAAATCATTAATGCTAAATCTGCAAAAGCTACTCCTAAACCATACCAGCGAATGGTTTTACCGTCTTTGTCGGGAATGAGGGGAATGGCTAAGGATGCCACTAACGGCAAAAAAATTATGGCTGATAGCCAAGGAATTTGTATCGGATTCATCACTGTTGACAATCAATTTTGCATTTTTCTTTTAATTAGATTATATTAAGAAATCGTTACTTTTGTAAACACATTTCTTAACATAATTTCAATCTAGGTAATAAATAGTAATAAATAGTAATAAATACTTACTAAAATTGCCTAGCCGCTATTCTAATCATAAATTTTTGTAACGTCAACAAAAAAGCGGCTAAATTGGCCGCCATTTTCAGATATAATTTTTCTCCTCATAAAATTTTAACAGCGATATAGACTCAGCACTAACTTTGACACTGAGAACAAAAATGACTAGAACGCCCACCTAGTTTAATACGCTGGATGATATTACTACAAACTTTACAAGGCTCTCCAGCACGGTTGTAAACCCATGCTTCACCGCCATAATTGCCGTTAACACCTTTAATATTAAGGAAATTACTAAAAGTTGTCCCACCTGCGGCAATACTGGCGGATAAAACATCAATTATCGCTGTTCTTAAAGGTGCTATTTGTTTTTTATCTAAGTCTGTACAGATGGTGGTAGGTAAGATGCCACTTTTAAATAAAGCCTCATCAGCATAAATGTTACCTAATCCTGCTACTATTGACTGGTCTAATAAGGCTGTTTTAATCGGACGACGGACTTTTTGCAGTTTATTTGCTAAATACTCAACTGTAAACTCTGGGGAAAATGGGTCTACTGCTAGTTTGGCTAAACCTGTAATAATACTTTCTACAGGTACATTCCCAGGAACATACCACATTTGCCCGAAGGTGCGCTGATCTACAAAGCGTAATTCTTGCTGATCTCCAAAAAATAATCTTACTCTTGTATGTTTGTGTAAGGGTTCATTTCGATTTAACCATAATAATTGCCCTGTCATTCGCAGATGAACGCCTAACCAGGAAAAAGGGGAGAGTTCAGCTAAAAGATATTTACCGCGACGATGCCAAGATGTAATGGTACTGGTTTTAATTTTTTCTATAAATTCTTCAACAAAAAAAGGGTGGGCGATGGTGCGTGGTAGCAACACATCGCCCCCCGTAATTTCTTGATTTAGGGTTAATTGATTTAAACCCCGTCGTACTGTTTCAACTTCAGGCAGTTCAGGCATTTTCAGAGTAATGATTGCTGGGTGTTTAGTTTAGAGTCATACCTCAACCGTAGATTAAGGGCATGGAACCAGCATATTTAGTTTACTGCTTTTCCATGTTTTTATACTCAATTCTCAGCACTCAGGACTCATGACTGTTGTATTGCTTACTTTTTAGCAGCAGGTTTAGCTTTGGGTGCTTCCACTTCTACTAATTCATCTAAAGCAAAGTTGTTGGTGTTAACACCAGCGTAATTAACACTGGGGAACCGGACAATTACAGGGTACTTAATTCCGCTTTGATCTACAGTAGCAACAGTACCTACTTCTTGAAACCAGTAGGACTCAGGGCGGAGAATACGTACTTTGGAACCACGTTGAACCATGATTATCTTCCCTTTGAATGTTCAATTGAGAATAAATTAGGGCTATTTGATTTCACTCTACAACTAGAAGGTCTTTACTAGCGTATTTGTTAAGTTATTTGTCATAAGTTAGGGAACTGGGGACTGGTGACTGGGGACTGGGGACTGGGGACTGGTGACTGGGGACTGGTGACTGGTGACTGGTGACTGGTGACTGGTGACTGGGGAAGATGAATAACCTAATTACCAATTACCAATTACCCGAAAAAGTATCAAACCCTACTTGACAAAGTACCTATAATAGAATAATGTCGTTCGCAAACACTTTTTGCGAATAAATTGCCTATGCCTTTTAAGCTTTGCTTAACACAAAGACACTCCCCTCGTTACCTCTGCCAATACGCAGATCATTGTCTAGATAAGTGATGTCCAACCATCCTTGTTGTTGGTCGCTGTTGATGGAAAAATCAAAAGCGGTAAATTTTTTGCCTGATTCAATTTGTTGGATAAACGTTGCAGGTGATTTGTAGGCAATTAACCTTTGTAAGCCAAAAATAGAACGTTGAAATTTGACTTGGACTCGACGTTCGGAAACAGGTTCAAATTTAGCAGCTACGCTAACTAATCCTTCCAAAGACGGTAGTCCATAAATTTCAGCAATGTTATAAACACTTTTAGTTTCGACTCGAATACATTGGTAAATTTGACCAAGTTTACAAAGAGGGAAACGATCCAGGTTTAATAAGGCCTTGCTGGTGGTGTAAAGTAATCGCCAATCACCTTCTAGTAAATGGCTGGCTTGCATTGGGCGGGGTGTGGGGTTAAAGTCTTCTAGACTGGCGATCGCTGCTAGGATAGCCTGTTTTTGGGTTTCAGTTGCCAGTAAACCCCGGTTTGTACCAGCAATTGCATCTAAAAGCGTATTTTTTGTTACCATAACTCTTGACCTCAAAATATAGCTATGAAATCAGGATTAACAAGGGTTAAATGTTATATGTATAGGCTGGTGTAATCGTCGAAGAATAGCTTGCTGTTTGGCATAGGGCTATTAAATAAATTTTTGTGTTTAATTCGGATAGATCAATCAAAGAGTTGAATCATTAACTAAATTATCCCGTATCAAATGATAGACTCTTAATGTCCAGAACTTGTACCTTTTTCTGTCTTCGTTGATATGTTAAATTCTCCCCTAAATGAGCAACCCCGGAACCAAAGAGCTACTGTAATTCCCTTGAAGCAAAAGTCTTCGATGTTGGACTGGTTGCAGTCTAGCGGTCGTCTCATCGCTCGTGACTTTAACGAATCGACTTTTTCGGAGCCTGAAGAAGAAATATCCGATTTTTTGGCGGGAGAAGATGGAATTGGCGACCTTGACTATGATGATGATGGCGATATCAGTATAGATGAGGACTAGTCTTGAGGACTGTGGGGACTGGGTTTGATAAATAGTTTCGGTTTTCGGTTTTTTAAAAGTGTGGAGTGAAGGGAAATTTTTTGTGGACGCTAAATTATCTCCAAACCAAGGATTAAACATTTCTGGAATTGGGCTGGCCTCTCTGTTAGCCCTCTCGCTGACTACAGCTGCATTGATTTTAGATGGGCTAGGACATAGAGTATTCTGGCAAGCTAATTCGCTGACTATGCCGTTTTTTCTATGTGCTGTAGGCGCTGGTACTGCTGGTTTTTGGGTTGTGCCGTTGCTACAAGCTTTGAAAACAGGACAAATAATTCGGGAAGATGGACCGCAAGCGCATCTGAAAAAAGCTGGTACTCCGACTATGGGGGGGATCTTTTTCATACCTGTAGCTGTAACAGTTGCTTGTATTTTGTCTAATTTTGCTCAGGATGTACTTGCTGTTTCTGTGTTAACTCTCAGCTATGGCTTAATAGGCTGGATCGACGATTGGCAAATTTTGCATCGAAAATCAAATAAAGGTATATCTCCAAAGATGAAATTGGCTTTGCAGATTGTTTTTGCAACTGGTTTCTGTGTCTGGATGATGTTTAACAGAGATTTTAGTATAACAAATATTGCCTTGCCTTGGGTTGGTTTATCTTTGCCTCTGGGTTTACTTTTCTGGCCTGTGGCTGGTTTTGTGTTGGTTGCAGAAAGCAATGCTACTAATTTAACTGATGGTATTGATGGGTTGGCTGGGGGAACGGTGGCGATCGCCATTTTTGCTTTAGGCGCTTTAATTGCACCCACTTCACCTGATTTGATGATATTCTGTGCAGCTATGAGTGGTAGTTGTGTAGGCTTTTTAGCCCATAACCGCAACCCAGCCCGTGTTTTTATGGGTGATACAGGTTCTCTGGCTTTGGGTGGTGCGTTGGCTGCTGTAGCACTGCTTACTAATAGTTTAGTAGCCTTGTTCATTCTCAGCGGTATTTTCTTTGTGGAAACTCTGTCTGTGATGGCACAAGTCAGTTATTACAAAGCTACCAAGGGACCAGATGGAAAAGGTAAAAGGTTATTTAAAATGGCCCCTTTACACCACCATTTAGAATTATCTGGTTGGACAGAATTGCAAGTAGTTGGTGCGTTTTATATCATTGCTGCAATTTTGGCTACTATATGCTTGACAAGCATTAAATTTTGAGATTTTTAACAAACTATCCATAATTCAGCCTAGATCCCCGACTTTTTTTGAGCAGTCGGGGATCTTGTTTTTATTGGTTGTTTATTCAGTTTGCATTTGCTTGACAAGATGCACGATTTCTGGTAATATCAAAGCTTCCATTCCTAAACGGACAGCGTTACTAGAACCAGGTAGGGAAAAAATCAGTTGATTTCTATAAATACCAGCAATAGCGCGAGAAGCGATCGCTCTAGAACCGATTTCTTGATAACTGAGAAAACGGAATATTTCGCCAAAACCTGGTAAAGTCTTTTCTAATAAATTAGCGATCGCATCATAAGTAGTATCTCTAGGTGCTATTCCTGTACCACCATTCAAAATAATTACATCTACATTCTGATTTTTACTGATACTTTCTATATACGCTTGGATTTTGTCTGGTTCATCTTTGATTATTTGATAATCTGCAATTAAATGATGAGCAGATAATAATAAATCCTGTATTAATTTTCCACTTTTATCTGTTTCTGATGTGCGGGTATCGCTGACGGTAACAACTGCACATTTTACTGTGATATTTTCTGTATCTGGATGTGGATGTGATTTGATCATATATGAATATAGAAAATGCAATTACTATTATTAATTTTGCTATAGTTTACTCCCTTCCTACCTGAATAATACCGATTTAATAAACCACGAAGGCACGAAGAACACGAAGGAAGAAGGAAGGAAGAAGGAAGGAAGAAGGAAGAAGGAAGGAAGAAGAAATGTTATATTTTGATTATCTATATCTAAGAACAAATACTTCAGTTGTGTTTGAATTATCGGGTTAGTGTAGCTTCTACTACTGCTAAAGTTTTCATTAATTTCTATCCCTGTAAAACCTCACCCACAGTTAACTTAATATCAGCAAATAAAGGTGAAGAAATCACCATATCATCAGTAAAAATATGCTCATCATAAAAACCTTCTACCCATTCTAAAATTGTTACTTTTTTCTGCATGGGATCAACTATCCAATATTCAGCAATACCCCGCGCTGCATATTCTGAACGTTTATAACGATAATCACGATTTTCTTGGTTAGAACTGACTACTTCAACTACTAATAAAGGAGGTGGCATATCCATTAAAATTAAAGAGCGTGTAGCGTCTTTCATTTCTTCTGCTAATTCTTCTGAAAATATCACTAAATCAGGAATACGCACCCCCACCATTTTACTATTTACAGCTATTTCTGTTTTCATACTCAAGCGGTAATAGGGAATACCTAACTTAGAAAAATAGATTAATAAAAATGTGGCTATGCGCCGATTTAGTTCGCTTTCAAAAGGCATAACAATTAATTCTCCATTTTCTAATTCATATAAATTATCTGTACCGTCATCAAATTGTAGAAACTCTTCAAAAGTCATTTTTTTAGCAGTTGCAACTGTCATGATTATTACTCCTAGAAACTGCTGATATTTACTAGATATTTACTATTTTAACAACCTAATTAAATCGGGTGATGGGGTGCAGGATGCGGAGTGCGAAGTGTGGAGTGTTGATAACCCAATCACTAATCACCAATTACCAATCACCAATCACCACTAAGTGATTTAAGATTTACTTAATCCTAAATCATTCTCTTCAGCGTACCGATTCATGAAGCGCATAAAGCGATCCCATTCTTCTGGAGTTTTCATCAGGTAAACCGCTTCTACTGCTTCTGGTCTACCATTCACAAATTTACCCTTGACTTCACGGGTGATAATTTCCCCCTCTTCGTCAATCATATACATCCCTGTAATTTCTTCTGTACTATTTTCACTGAAGGCTTGGGGATTTACAAAAGTAAATGTTGCTGTTCCACTATCACCACTACGTGATCTTGTTAACTTTACTTCTGGAACTACTGGTTCGTCAATGCCTCTAGAAAATTGGATTTTTGCCATGATGAATGTTTGTTTAAGTTTTATGATCTTTAGGTTAATATTCTCTCATCATATAGCAGCGATTTGGCTATCTTGATTAAATCTGTTTTTCATTTTGGGTGGGTGTCGCTAAATAGCTTCTTTTTCCAAAATTAAAGTAACTGGTCCATCATTTTCAATTGCAACTTGCATCATCGCGCCAAATTTACCAGTTTCTACCCTTAAACCACTTTCCTGTAATTTTAATACAAAGCGATTATATAAATCTACTGCTAATGTGGGTGTAGCAGAACGGTCAAAGGAAGGACGACGACCTTTACGACAATCACCGTATAATGTAAATTGACTAATTACTAATAATTCCCCATTAATTTCTTGTACAGATTTTTGCCATTTATCACCACCTTCATCATCGGGAAATAAACGTAATTCTAAACATTTACGCACCATCCAATCAATTTCAGCAGCAGTATCAGTATTGGAAATACCCACAAGTAAATTTAAACCTCGACCAATTTTACCAACAATTTCCCCGTCTATAGTTACTTGGGATGATTTAACTCTTTGAACAATAACGCGCATATTAATTTAGGAGATCGAGGAGTCAGGAGTCAGGAGTCAGGAGTTCATAATTTTCGTCCTAATGACTAATGACGATACGCAGATCCCCGACTTCTACGATCAATTTACAATTTATTAAAACACTCATAAAAGAAGTCGGGGATCTGATCTACCTATTTTCCGAAACCTTTACCTTTGCTAACTGAAGGTAAACACAGACAATTTTCTAATTGCTGAAGTAAAGTCTCTTGATCCAAATTTTGACCTATCAAAACCAGTTGATTTTTCTTTTCACCTTTCCACTGATCATCATCAATAGTGAAGCGTTTACCGCACAGGTGGAAAATATGACGTTGAGGACTTTCTTCAAACCACATAATACCCTTAGCGCGGAAGACATTTGTGGGTAGTTGGTTATCTAAGAAATATTGAAATTTTCTAATCGAGAAAGGTTTATCACTTTGAAAAGATATGGATGTAAAACCATCATTTTCTAAGTGATCAGAGTGGTGATGATCATGGTCGTGATGGTCATGTCCACAGGTAGAATGATCATGGTCGTGATGTTCATGTTCGCAGGTAGAATGATCATGATCGTGATTATGATGATCATGTTCATCAGTTTCTGAATCAAAATATTTATCAGATTCAAATAACCCAACACTGAGAATTAAAGGAAGTGGAACTTGAGAATTTTTAGTTCTGATAATTCTTGCACCTTCCTTAATATCATTAATCTTTTTCTCTAATGAATTTAAAGCAGCTTCATCAACTAAATCGGTTTTATTGAGCAGAATTACATCACCATAAGTAATTTGACTAAATGCAGCTTGAGAGTTGAATAAATCCAAACTATAATTTGCCGCATCTACTACAGTGACAATTGAATCTAATCGGGTTAAATCTCGCAATTCAGATCCTAAAAATGTCATTGCTACAGGTAAAGGATCTGCTAAACCTGTAGTTTCAACTACTAGATAATCTAGCTTTTGTTCCCGTTCTAAAACTTGGTAAACAGCATCAACTAAGTCATTATTAATGGTGCAACAAATACAACCATTACTAAGTTCCACCATATTATCATCTGTAGAAACAATTAATTCGTTATCAATACCAATTTCGCCAAATTCGTTAACTAAAACAGCAGTTTTTACACCTTGCTGATTAGTAAGAATATGATTTAGTAAGGTAGTTTTACCACTGCCAAGAAAACCAGTGATAATGGTAACAGGTAATCCCTGTTTGGTTGCTTCCATTACGTGAGATTCTGAAGTAACTGCTGATGTCATATTTATGAAGTAGGGTTTGAGTCAGAAGTGTTGAATGTTAGCGTGATTTGCAAAAATCCCAGTAGCTGTTAATTGTCACTTGGGAAGTGTTTGTTAGCTAGTTATTTTATCATTTTTTTCAATCATTTATAAATTGCTTAAGGTGATGTTTTCATTGATGCAATTCTCAATAGCAATAGTTGTTGTTTGAAGATTTGCAATATCAGAAATTATACCTAAACCTAAATATAAAGTTAAATCATTTTGATCTTGGGTTAAATTACGCCAACTCTGCAAAATTTACTTGTTTAGTTCTGGGTAAAGCTAGAATCATAAGTTACCTAACTCTGACAACTATATTACATGATATTACTGGAAATCAACTAGAGAACTATATTTAGATATCATAGATGATAAGAGCGATCGCTTTTTACTGTATCTGTAACTTAATCTGTCTCACCTATCCGGTTACTCACTACATACGCTATCATTGCTAATCGTTAGATTGCCTTATCCCTTATATTATGACCCTATCTATTTACAATACTCTCACCCGTCGTCAAGAAGAATTTAAAACCGTCGAACCTGGTAAGGTAAAAATGTATTATTGCGGTGTGACGGTTTATGATTATTGCCATTTGGGTCATGCTAGAGCTTGTATTGTTTGGGATGTAGTGCGTCGCTATTTACAATTTATTGGTTATGATGTGCGGTATATCCAGAATTTCACGGATATTGATGATAAAATTCTTAACCGCGCACGGGAAGAAAAATCAACAATGGAAGCGGTCTCAGAACGCTATATCCAGGCATATTTTGAAGATATGGGACGTTTGGGGATAAAAGAAGCAGATGAATATCCTCGTGCAACTCATACCATGAATGGTATCCAAAGATTAATTCATGATTTAGAAACCAAGGGTTTTGCTTATCCTGCTGATGGTGATGTTTATTATGCGGTGCGAAAGTTTGATCAGTACGGTAAACTTTCAGGACGGAAATTAGAAGATTTACAAGCAGGTGCAAGCGAAAGAGTAAACGTAGAAGATCCAGAATATCAGAAAAAGAAAGATCCCTTTGATTTTGCCTTGTGGAAAGCTGCAAAACCTTCCGAACCTGCGTGGGAGTCACCTTGGGGAAAAGGCCGCCCCGGATGGCACATAGAATGTTCTGCAATGGTGCGCGATCGCTTGGGTGATACCATAGATATTCATGCTGGTGGTGCTGACTTAATTTTCCCACACCATGAAAACGAAATTGCCCAATCAGAAGCAGTAACCGGTAAACCTTTAGCTAACTATTGGTTACACAATGGCATGGTTAAAGTTGATGGTGAAAAAATGTCTAAATCTTTAGGCAATTTTACCACAATCCGCGATTTATTAGATCGTGGAGTTGACCCAATGGCATTAAGATTATTTGTGTTAATGGCACAATATCGTAAACCCATTGATTTCACAGATGAAGCAATTTTAGCAGCAACAAACGGCTGGCATACTATTAAGGAAGGTCTGCTTTTTGGACATCAACACGGTGAAAAGTTAGGTTGGGAAAATCTGGAACTAAATAACGCCAACATTGATAAATCAGAAGGTGAAAAATTTACTAATGCAGTGGATGATGATTTTAATTTTCCTGGTGGGTTAGCGGTTATTTTTGAATTAGCTAAAGAACTGAGAAAAGAAGGAAATATCATTGTTCATCAAGGAAAAACAGAAACTCCCGCCGATGAATTATTTAAACAATGGCAAACCTTAACTACATTAGCAGAAGTTTTAGGTTTAACCGCCGAACCAGAAGCAGAAAAAACAAAAACTAATGGTTTAAGTGATGCAGAAATTGAGGAATTAATTCAAAAAAGACAGGAAGCAAGAAAAGCCAAAAACTTTGCCGAATCTGATAGAATCAGAGATGAACTCAAAGCCCAAGGAATTGAATTAATTGATAGCAAAGAAGGTACACGCTGGCAACGGAGAAATTAAAAATTAAAAATTAACAAAGCATCGTCATCTGAGTTGTGAACATGATTTTTTAAACGAACCGCTCCAGACGCAGAGGACACAGAGGTAAAGACAAAAAAGATGATTGAATCTTACTCATTTCTCATTCTAATATTCCCCCTATTCTTCTCTTCTTCCTTCGTGTTCTTTGCGTCCTACTCTGCGGGAACAGCTTCGCTGAACGTGGTTCATTCTCTTGAAAAATTATTCACAACTAACCAATATCTCAGAAACTCTTTTCCTCTGTGTCCTCTGTGGTTTATTATTCTTTACACCATATATAACTTATAATGTAAAAACAGATTTTTAACTTTGAATTTTTTAATTTTCAATTTAACCTATGTGGAAAGAACTAACAACCGCCATATCTAATTTTAACATTCCTGCTGATTGGATCGGTATTCGTGCAGTCAAAGAAACAACCAGAACCCATTTTGTCAGAGATGGTTTACCCCAAAGCAACGGTAAATCATTAACAATGGGAGCAATGATAGAAGTGATGGTTAATGGTAGTTTGGGTTATGCTGCTACCAACTCTTTAACATTATCATCATTGCAAAATGCCGCAGAAATAGCTTATAAACAAGCAGTTGCAGCAAGTGAATTTTGGATATATCCCTTTAGTAAAAATACCCGTCCCAAAGTCGTCGGTGAATATAACTCACCCTTTTTTAAACCATTAAATTCTATCAGTCCAAAGGAAATAAATGATTTATTAATGAGAATTTGTCACAGCTTAAAAATTAGTGATAAAATTGTCAAAACCGTAGCCAATATTAACACATCTGAAAAAGAAACTTGGTTTGTTAGCAGTAACAGTTCAGAAGTTTATCAAAAAATCATTTCTTTAGGAAACCATTTTGGTGTTATTGCCCAAGATGGTAATATTGTGCAACAACGTAGTAATAACGGAATGCACGCTAATTGTTATCAAGGTGGATGGGAACTATTAAAACAAGATAATTTATGGCATCGAGTCCAACAAATTGCTGAACAAGGATTAGAATTATTAACAGCAGCAGAATGTCCAAATACACGCACTAATTTAGTTTTAGCACCAGATCAAATGATGCTGCAAATTCATGAAAGTGTGGGACATCCTTTAGAAATTGACCGCATTTTAGGAGATGAGCGCAACTACGCTGGTGGTAGTTTTGTGAAACCCGAAGATTTTGGTAAATTAGCATACGGTTCACCTTTAATGAATATTACTTTTGATCCTACCGTTGAAGGTGAATTTGCCAGTTATAGTTTTGATGATACTGGAGCAAAAGCCACCAGAGAATATATCATTAAAGATGGCATTTTACAAAGAGGTTTAGGCAGTTTAGAAAGTCAAAATCGTTCTGGTTTGCCAGGGGTAGCTTGTGCGCGTGCTACTTCTTGGAATCGTCCACCCATTGATAGAATGGCTAACTTAAATTTAGAACCAAATTTAGAACCAGGAAACGCAAATTTTTCCGAAATGATAGCGGATATAGAACATGGTGTTTACATGGAGTCTAACCGTTCTTGGTCAATTGATGATAGAAGACATAAATTTCAATTTGGTTGTGAATATGCCAAATTAATTGAAAACGGTAAACTCACTAAAACCTTGCGTAATCCTAATTATAGAGCTACTACGCCCGAATTTTGGCACAGTTTAATTAAAGTTGGTAATGATGCAAATTGGCAAATGTACGGTACACCATTCTGTGGAAAAGGAGAACCTAATCAAACTATTTGGGTAGGACATGGTTCACCTGTTTGTGTATTTGCAAATGTAGAAGTTTTTGGTGGTGGTTAGAGACCGATTAAATAAGATCCCCGACTTTTTATTTACTTAATTTTTACAACTTATAAGTTAATATTAGAAGTCGGGGATCTGCAACAACACCAGATCATTATATTCTTTGTAAAATATCCGCAATAGTTAATTTTAACTCTGGAAATAGTGGGGATACAATCAAATTATCTCCTCTAAATTGATTAACTAGATATTCTCCATCAATTAAAGTATGAACTGAAATCGTGGGTTGTTTAGGATTACCAATAAACCTTCTACCACCGAAAGCAGCATAATCAACAATCCAATATTCAGGAATACCCATTAATTCATATTCATTAGTTTTAGTCGAATAATCTGTTTGCCAATTACTACTAACAATTTCTATTACTAAAGGAACAGAAGCAGCTTGAGTAATTGTTGATTCTTTTTTCCACAGAGGTTCATTAACTAAGTTTTCAGGATTTAGTAATAAAATATCTGGATAAAAAGCCGATTCAGAACTTGATGATTTAATCAATGTTGTTTTAGGTATGAGATAAGGAAGATCAAGTTTATCTAATTCTGCTGATAATTTACGGACTAAAAAACCAATAACTAATTCATGATCTCCTAATGGTGGGTTCATATCAACAATTACTCCATTATGTAATTCATAGCGTAATCCTGTATCTGGATACCATTCGATAAATTCCTCAAAGGTTACTGGTTTAATTATTGTTTGAACCATGATTCACCTCTTGAATAATTATTATTATCATATTATTATTTTATCTCATTTCCCAAGGTTTTGTTTGTGTGGATGTAATTTACAATCTTCTCATTATCTTGAATTGCTGTTTCTATTTCCTCAATTTGTTTCAGTGATCTTGGTTATTTATTCCCAAGTCGTTGTTTACACAACTTTAATTATCTACATAATATTTCAAAATAAGTATTATCTTTTTATAAAAAAGACACAAAAAATTAAAATTTAAACCTGTTTCAATCTTGACACAGGTTATTACTATGTATAAGATATAAAGGTATGTTTAAACAGTAAAAAATAAAACTAACAGTTAAAACTATATGAGTAATCAAGTATATAAGGTATTTGAAGAAATCGAGTTTAAAGCCAAACTACTCGCACAATACTGGAATAACTTTCATACGGAAATATCTCAGCATTTACCAGAGAGTTATCAACCGGAAATACAAGAACTGTCAGATAAATTAGAAACAGCATTAACTCAACTCGTTTACGAATTACAAAATCCTACCCTTACTCTTGCTACAACGGGAACTACCAGTAGTGGTAAAAGCACCCTGGTAAATTTATTATGTGGTGCAGAAATTGTTCCCGTTGCAGTTAGTGAAATGAGTGCAGGAGCAGTGACAATTGAATATAGTAAAGAAAAATCTCTGATCATTCATGAAACACCAGGTGCTTTGTGGGAGTGTGGAGAATGGAAAGGAATTAGTGAAGAAAAAATTTATCAATTGCTTTATCAAGCGATGATAAGTTATATCGAAAATCGAGAAACACAACCTAATTTAGCCTGTCCACAATCTACTATTTTTTATCCTTTCCGACTATTAAAAGAATCTCAATTACAATTACCACAAGGAACAAAAGTTAGAATTCTTGATTTACCTGGGTTAGCTTATGTGGGTGATCAAGGTAATGCGAATGTGATTAAACAATGTCGAGAGGCTTTATGTATAGTTACTTATAACAGTGCAGAAACCGATTCTCAAAAAGTCAAAAGTTTATTATGGGGAAGTAGTCAAGTAAAAGCCAGATTAATTGAAAATTCAGAAGACTATTTTTTATCCAAATTAGAAAATAGTTTAAGTGTGTTATTTTTACGTTTTGCGCGGCCAGTAGCAGAAGCATTAATTCGCAGACCAGTTAATAGTGATACTCGCAATAAAATCATCAAAAATTTGGGAGTAGATATTGAAATTGTAGATAACTATTACACAGGAGAAGAACAGGCTTATAGTGTTCTCAAAAGATATATAAAATATGGTTCTGATTTACTTTTTAACCCAGAAATTCGCCAACAAATATTAGGAGTAACAGAAGTTGTCGCGCAAATAGCAATGGATGTTGTTAGTGAACTGATACCTGCACAACAAGCTGTAGTTTTTGAAGTAGAAAATGATATTAATGCTTTTGCTGAATATTTGCGTTATGCAATTTTTGACGCTGCGGGTTTTGAGTCTTATTATCGTCAAGAACTCCAGAATTTAGTTGATAGTTTTAGAGAGAAAGAAGGAACTTGGACTGGTGTAGCATTAAATGAATGGTTACAAGGAAATCCACTTTTATTAGCGGAAATACCAAATAATTTAAAATCTCAAACATCTAATTTAGAAGTTAGTGATAAATGACGACAATTATCTATTGCACTAAAAAGTAATCATTTATGGTAGGAATAATTCATGAATTGTCTCTAAAACGGTTTCAGATTATGCAAATTGAATTACCACCAAATGTATAATCAATGCTACAATCAACCAATAACTACTTGATGCTATATCAATATGATGATTGCACAAGACTTAGAACAAACAAAAGACATCTCCCCAGAGGTCACATTTCCCCCTAGTGATTTATATAGTGATGAACCACCAGTGGAAACAGAACTGCACACTAGAAGAAACCGCAGAAGAGGAAACTAAGAAAGCAGTAAAATCAGAGAAAAGAGCAAACCAAGAAGCTAAACGAGCAGCACAAGCAGACGCAAGAGCAGAACGTTTAGCGGCAAAATTGCGAGAATTAAATATTGATACTGAGAACATTTAAAGCGACTTTTAAAAAAATGAAAATGCAAATTGAAGAATTATCAATCTTAGAAAGTAACTTTAATCAACTGATAGAAATGCTGCTTGCAAAAAAAGCAGATAGCGAACATTTTACCGTCAGACTTAACAGCGAAAGAAGTCAATTTACCCGTTTTAATCATGCTAAAGTTAGACAAACAGGACTAGTTGCTGATGGTTCAATTACCCTAACTTTAATGGAAAATCAGCGCAGTAGTTTCTGTAAATTTCCTTTTACTGGTAACTGGGATATAGATTGGCAAACAGCATACCAAGCTTTACAAGATTTACGAGAAGAATTACATCTATTACCTGTTGATCCCTATTTGGTTTTACCTACAGGAAATAATGTTAGTAGAGAAGTACATACAGGTAAATTATTAGCACCGGAAAATGTGGTTAATTCTATTTTAGAATCGGTTGCTAATTTAGATTTTACTGGTATTTATGCTGGGGGAGTGATTATTAGAGGTTATGGTGATTCTAATGGGCAAAAACACTGGTTCGCAACTGATTCTTTTAATTTAGATTATTCTTTAATTATCAAATCAGGAAAAGCGGTAAAAGGTACTTTTGCTGGTAGTGCATGGGATGAAGCTGCTTATGTAGATAAGATAAATGATGGGAAAAAACAATTAGCTTTATTGTCTCGTCAACCCAAAGAACTACCCAGAGGAAATTATAAAACCTATTTTGCTCCTGCTGCGGTAGCAGAATTATTGGGAATGCTTTCTTGGGGTGCTATTAGTGAAGCTTCTATCCAACAGGGAAATAGTGCTTTAGCTGCTTTATCACGTCAGGAAAAACAACTTTCATCTAAATTCGTTTTAAAAGAAAATTTCACATCTGGTTTAGTTCCCAGATTTAATAATTTAGGAGAAATATCACCAGAGGAATTAACTTTAATAGAAAATGGTGTTTTGGTAAATAGTTTAGTTAATTCTCGCACAGCTAAGGAATATAATAAACCTGCCAATGGTGCTAATAGTTCAGAAACTTTACGTTCTCCTGAAATAAAGACAGGTGATTTAGCTTTTGCTGATATTTTACGCAGTTTAGATACTGGGTTGTATGTTTCTAATTTGCATTATTTAAATTGGAGCGATCGCCAAACTGCTAGAATTACAGGTATGACTCGTTATGCCTGTTTTTGGGTAGAAAACGGAGAAATAGTTGCACCTATAGAAAACCTCCGTTTTGATGAAAGTCTTTATCGCTGTTGGGGATCAGAAAATTTAGTTGACTTAACCAACTTTCAAGAATTTATTCCCGAAGTCGGTACTTATGAAAGTCGTCAATTAGGTGGTACTTTAGTTCCAGGAATGCTGGTGGAAGATTTCACATATAGTTACTAAAAATTTAGATTTTAGATTTTAGATTAGAGTTGACAAAAACAATCCAAAATCCAAAATCCAAAATCCAAAATCAATCACTCCTGACTCCTGACTCCTTTTATACCTGGTTATTGTGAAAAATGTTGTTTTCTTAATAAGCTAAAGTTTCTAAAGTTTCTCGTAAATACCGTTGTACTTGCTGTTCTAGGCGCAAACCCTTTAACTGAGCATTACTTTCTAGTTGCCAGCGTTGGAAACCGGAACTAGCAGAAATGGCATACTTCAGGTTTTGCCAAATGTGAGCATCACGAGAAAGCTGGCCGGTGATAGAAGCTGAAATTTGAGCCATAGTTCCTCATTCCTCGTTTTTCAATTTTAGAGTCAAACAATTTTAGATTTTAGACTTGAAATGGATTATTGTTTTGCCTAGAACGACAACAAAGAAACCAAATAAGCTAAATCTAACATTTTTTAAATGGGGCAGGAGGTGATCCATACCTACCCCGAAAATTTTGCAATCTTATTTAATCTTTTCTCAAGATAACGGTTACACAGCAACAAATTCTGTGTGATTGATCACTAAAACTAAGGATATTTTCGGTAAAATTCTGCCAAATAAGCTTTTTAAATTAACCAAAAGATTTTTAACTAAGTAAGTGGGCGTTGAAATTTATCGTTGTGGCAAGGCAAGAGGCAAGAGGCTTTTAGCGATTTTACATTTTGTAATATACCTCAGTTTTTTTTATGGCAACTTACTTATGGGTTTTAAGCTGTTTTATCTGTGTGATAGATAGTTATTTTTTTCTTTTATCTCTTCGCTCTCACCTGTCACCTGTCACCTGTCACCTGCCACCTGCTATATGAGTGCTGAGATTTATGTATGTGAATGTTGAAATAAAACCTATATCCATTCAACACTCATCAATTTACTCAGCACTCAAAAGTTGGTACTCAAGACTACTTAGTTAAGGTCAGGGTACGGCGTTTAGTTACCATTTGGTAAGCTTCGATGATATCATTTTCAGCCCAGTCATGGAACTTATCAATACCAATACCACATTCATAACCAGAGTTGACCTCGCGCACATCTTCTTTCATCCGTTTGAGGGAATCAAGAACACCTTCGTAGATCACCTTACTGCCGCGACGAACTCGCACTTTACAGTTACGAACCAGTTTTCCAGATTGTACATAACAACCAGCAACTGCGCCACGACCGACTGGGAAGACAGCACGGACTTCTGTTTGTCCTAAAGGTTCTTCCACTAACTCTGGTTCTAGTAGACCTTCCAAAGCTCCTTGGATATCTTCTAGTAGTTTGTAGATGATGTTGTATTCCCGCACATCCACACCTGCTTCATCGGCAGCTTGTCTAGCACCACTAGCATAAGTAGTGTTGAAGCCAATGATGACAGCGTTACTTGCCGCAGCTAAGTCGATATCTGTTTCTGTAATTTCTCCCGCAGTAGCCAATAACATCCGAATTTGTACTTCGTTTTGAGGTATTTGCTTGAGAGAGCCGATAATAGCTTCTACAGAACCTTGGACATCGCCTTTGAGTATCAAGTTGAGTTCTTTCAACTCGCCTTCTTGAGCTTGAGCCGATAGGGTTGTGAGGGTAACTCTTCCTTGTAACAAACGAGATTGACGTTGTTTGTCGGCTCGATCAGCAGCGATCGCTCGTGCTTGTTTTTCATTCTCGAACACTTCAAACTCATCACCTGCTGCGGGTACATCGCTTAAGCCTAGTACCTCAACCGCACAGGAGGGAGTAGCAGCTTCTACACGCTTACCTCGATCATCTACCATTGCCCGGACTTTACCAAATGCCGATCCCGCAACTAGCATATCTCCCACTTGGAGAGTACCGTTTTGAATCAACAAGGTAGCAACCGCACCCTTAGCTTTATCTAAGTGAGCTTCTATGACTGTTCCCTTAGCCACACGATTGGGGTTAGCGGAAAGTTCTCCAACTTCTGCCACCAAGAGAACCATTTCTAGCAGTGTATCCAGGTTTTCGCCCCTGATCGCACTCACAGGAACCATAATTGTCTCACCACCCCAGTCTTCTGCGGTTAAACCATAATTGGTCAGTTCTTGTTTAACCCGCTCTGGTTGTGCGCCTTCTTTGTCAATCTTGTTAATAGCGACAACAATCGGTACACCTGCGGCTTGAGCATGGCTAATCGCTTCCACTGTTTGCGGACGTACACCGTCATCTGCGGCTACAACCAAAATCGCAATATCTGTCACCCGCGCACCTCTAGCCCGCATTGCTGTGAAAGCTTCGTGACCAGGAGTATCTAGGAAGACAATCTGTTGTTGCTTACCATCATGTTCTACATCAACATGGTATGCGCCGATATGCTGGGTAATACCACCTGCTTCACCCGCCGCCACTTTAGTTTTGCGGATGGAGTCCAGTAGAGTAGTTTTACCGTGGTCTACGTGACCCATAATTGTCACCACGGGAGGACGACGAATCAGATGCTCCAGATCCTCAATGTCAATCATTTCTGTGACTTTGCGGGCTTCTGCTTCTGGTTCAGCCGTTTCCACTTCTACCTCTAGTTCTTTAGCTACTAGGGTAATGGTGGGAATATCCAGATTTTGGGTGATACTTACCGCCATGCCTTTCATAAACAGGATTTTCACAATCTCTGTATCGGCAATGACCAAAGCATCCGCCAACTCTTGTACTGTCATTGGTCCTGTGACAACCAGTTTTTCTGGACGCTCACGCTTAACTTCTACTTCCTGCTGACGGCGATTTTGGTCGCGTTGGGAACCAGGCTTTTTGTTTTTCGTGGGTGCAGATGTAACCAATGTTGGTTGCTGTGCAGGTCGAGCAGCCTTGGGCTTGGGTGGACGAGCTATAGACAGGCTGACTTGGACTGCGGCTGGAATTTCCAGACCTTCTTCATCCAGTAAGTCGTCTTCTTCAAAATCATCATCGAGGATGGGTTTAGCTCGCTTGCCTTTAGGTCCAACCTTGGCTTTCTCTTTGATTTCGTCAATTATTTCTTCTTCTTGCCACTTCTTCCCACCTTTAGATAGGCGTGGTGGTGTTGGCCGTTTCAAATCCAGCAAAGCTGGTGCGATCGGCTCATCCACCAATGCCTCTTTTTTACCTCCTCCAGACATTGGTTTGGGTGGAGTGGCTACAGGCATGGCGGCTACAGGTTCAGCAGGACGTGTTGGCCTGCTGGGTCGTTGCACCTCAGTTGATGGTGTGGGTGCAGATTTACTTCCCCTGTGTTCTGGTTTCACAGGTGATGGAGTTGAGCGACCCTGTTTTTGTGGTGTCTGCTCTGCTGTTCCTTTGTTGCCCCTGGGTTTTGAGTGTTCTCTTTCCTCTTCACGCCGTTGCTGACGATCGCGTTTGAGAATTGGTTTTTCCGCAGGAGATAGCTGTTCTGTGGCAGAAGCTTTTTCTTCCACAGGCCTTGCTGGTGGAGCAACCAGTTGCGGTTTTTGGGGTTTTTCCGGTTTGGGTCGATGACCAGCCGGTTTTTCTGGTTTTTCCGCTTTTATTTTTTCTGGGGCTGCTTGGACATTGGGTTTATGATCTGTTTCTGCCACAGGTTTCTGTGGTGTCTCAGATTGATTCCGGGGTACAGGTCGAGTTGGTGCCGTCGGTTTCATGGGTGAGACTGGTGTAGCGAAAGGCCGTGGAGGTGATGGAGAATTAGCTGTAACTTCGCCATGTACACTATCAGACGAAGCAACTTGGCTATTGGTAGCAACTGACGCTTCTGAGGCGTTGGAGGTAGTGTTTCTCAAGATTTTGGGTTTGCGAATTTCCAAAATTTGTTGTTTATGGGGTGCAGCAGGTCGGTTTCGGGAGCCAGTTTTTTGTGAATTTGGTTTATGGCTGTTTGTACCTAATTCCTTTTTGGGCGTGACACTCGTGGCTGGGAGTTTTTCCGCAGCCTGTCGAATTTGTTCTGCCTCTGTTTCTGAAATCGTGCTGCTATGGCTTTTGACCGCGATGTTGAGCTGGTCGCAAATTGCTAATAGCTCTTTGTTATCCAAATTCAATTCCTTTGATAATTCGTAGATTCTAACTTTGCCGTTGTTCATCCACTCTTTCCCCTTTAATTTACAGTTTTAACGGATGGTTGCCTGGTTTGCGACATCTCCATCCTTTGATCACTGTTTTTTAGGTTGCCCTTGGTGATGTTGCCGGTGCCTCCAATAATTAGGAAAGAGAGATGTTTCGGTTTAATACTGGCATCCCCACCGGGAATGATGGTTGACTGGACCCCATAAAATTTTTCTCAATAAAAAATTTTTTTGGGCATCCTTGATGCCGAACTGCGCTTTAACGCTACCAGGTTGCCATTTTTTAGGTTTTTGTTTTGCTGATTCTGAGTCTTCCACAACACAATCGAGTAAAACTTGTTGGGAGTATTGCTTCGTCTCTCTCCATTTTTAGAGAGCCACTTGCCTTTTACACCCATTTACTATTTTGGCACTAATCCGATACAAAAAGCTAACTAATGCTAACAAGCTTTGATGCTTTTCCTTCCTGCTTCATCAGTTTCGACTACTCTCACTGAACTCCTAGAAGTGTCGGCACTATCTAGTCTACAGGCTTTCAGATTGGGTCTATCTCACCCTACTATTAAGTATTTAGGCTTGGTTCTCACCTAAAATACCTATCAATAATAGCATTTTCTTGTTTGCCCTGTCTGCTGACTCTCAGGCTACAGGATCTTTAGTATTCTCAATTCTCAAGTTTTTTTGTCAATGAGTAGACATAAATCTTGATCAAATGTGAGCATTTGTTAGCTTTTTTTAGGAAAACACTAACTAGCTTTTAACCTTTGTCTGACACAGCCTCTCTGGTATTTTAACCTTTGATCTGGCCGGAAATCAGGCAGTAGACTACCTTGGGCAAACCAGAATATTTAGTTTAATTAAATTTGATTTGGGGGATTGCGTTCACTAAGTCGCTGCCACAATGTTTGATACAGTGTTTCTGGCACTGTTCCATGTAGCGATCGCCCTAATCTATTTTTTTTCTGTGCTGCTTGTAGGCAGTCAGCTTGCGGGCAAATATAGGCAGAACGCCCCATGCCCTGATCTAATTGTACCTTCCTAGATGGAAAGACGCGGACAATCCGCCAAAACTCTTGTTTTTGTCCTACCCGGCGACAACTAATACAACGCCGATAGTTTGGTTTCATCGGGTTTTTGTTCAGTCATGTGAGCAGTTTTTACTTGCTTGAGATACTTACCTCAGATTTGTTTTTGTTAATTTTCACACTTGCCAAATGTCTTCTAGTTTACCGTGAACTGTTGATAGTGAACAGACTATTGTCAAAAAACATTTGAGAATTAATCTGTCTCTTCCTCGTTAGTTTCAAAATTATCATTCTCTAATTCTAATTTGTCCTGATATTCATCTTCTAGTTGTTCCATCTCGGTTTCATCATTTTCTGCCTGATATTTTGCTCTCACAGCTGCAAATTTCGCATCTTCTGCGGCATAGTCATATTTAGCTTGATCTTTAATGTCAATTTTCCAGCCTGTCAGTCTGGCAGCTAATCTCACGTTTTGTCCTTCTTTCCCAATAGCTAAACTCAGTTGATCTTCTGCTACTAAAACGTGGGTTTGCCGACTTTCGGGATCCATTAAGCGCACTTCATCAACTCTGGCCGGACTCAAGGCATTGGCAATGTAAGTTGCTGGATCTGGAGACCAGCGAATTACATCTATTTTTTCACCCCGCAATTCATTGACTACCACTTGAATGCGTGATCCCCTCGCGCCAATACAAGCTCCAACTGGGTCTACATCTCGATCAAGTGTATCTACTGCTATTTTAGTCCGTGGACCGACATAACGGGAAGGAGGATTTGCTTCTCTAGCTACTGCCACTATTCGCACTACTTCGTCTTCAATTTCTGGGACTTCGTTGGCAAATAAATAAACTACTAACCCAGCATCAGCACGAGATACTAATAACTGTGGACCCCTTTGTTGTCCTTGGGAAACTTTTTTTAGATATACCTTAAAGGTGGTATTGGAACGGTATGTATCATTGGGTAGTTGTTCCCTTTTTGGTAATTCTGCTTCTACTTCTGGCTGACCAAAACCGCTGCTAACTGCCAAAATTACTGATTGTCTTTCAAATCTTAAAACTCTTGCTTGTAAAACGGTACTTTCTAAATCTTGAAATTCTTCTTGCACCATTTGACGTTGTTGATCCCGCAATTTCTGTGCCAGCACTTGTTTAGTTTGCATGGCTGCCATGCGTCCAAATTCTCCTTGATCCGGGGTGACATCTAAGACCACAGAATCACCTGATTGAGCTTCTGGCGCAACTTGTTGTACTTCATCTAAGGAAATTTGATGATCTGTATTAGTAACTTCTTCGACTATTGTTTTGGTAGAAAGAACTCGAAATCCTTCTCCTTCAATATCAAGTTCTACTTCAAAATTATCAAAATAATTTTCATCAAATTGTCGGCGCTCTAAATTTTGGGCGCGGCGATAACGTTCGTAACCTTTAAGTAATGCTTCTCTAATAGATGATTGCACTGCTAAACGTGGTAAATTTCGCTCGCGGCTAATGCTTTCAATTAAATCTTTTAATCCAGGTAAAGTAACCATTGACATAAGCAACATCTCCTTAATTTTTAAATTTTTATGTCAGCAACCAGCAATTTTTTGTATTTTAAATCTGGGATTTTAGATTTGTATCTAAAACCCTGAATCTAAAACCCTGCATCTAAAATCTCAATTTTAGTTAACTGCCCTCATCGAGTTGCACCCTGGTAACGAGGGAACGGGGTATCTGTACTACACGACCTTTTTGGTTTAAGTAAATTTTTGTTTCATCCCGGCGCATCAAGTTACCAATCCACTCTTGTTTTCCTTCGTAGGGTTCAGAAGTGGAGATCACCACGGGAAATCCTTTAAAGGAAATAAACTCCCTGTCTGTGTTCAATTGTCGGGAAATTCCAGGACTGGAGACTTCCAATACGTAAGCATCTGGAATCATCTCTGTCGCGTCTAAGGAGGCTTCTAAAGCACGGCTCATTCGTTCGCAATCGTCTAAACCAGTATCCTGTTGAGGGTTACGGATATCTACCCGCAAAACTGGTGGACGTTGGTTGGTATGAAAAACTATGCCAACTACTTCCAAACCCAGTTCTTCTGCTACTGGTTTCGCCAATTCAATAATTTGTGGAACTAAAGGATGAGTCATGGGAAAATTCAATAAAAAAAGTGGGCTTCTACCCACTTCCGGCGATAGGGATATCTTCCAAGAAGTCTTGTGACGAACCTGTATTGGTTCGCCCCTAACATGAGTGTAGCGTATTTTTTTCGTTAGTCATTAGTGATTGGTGACTGGTAATTGGTGATTGGGTTATTAATTTACCTATACACCTATATACACAACACCTGTACACTTTTATGCTATAAAGCTATTATCAATAACTGTGGGAACAGTAGCTTGCGATCGCATCCTTCTTGTTTGTTCGATAATTTGCTCAATATCTTCTTGGGATAGACGTTGAACATAATTAATTTTCACTTCTTCTAAAAAGTCATTGAGCAAACTTTGAATTTCTGAAATTACGTGTTTTTCCTGGATCTCTGCACCTAAAACCGTAGTAAATTTTTCCACTAACTGACTAGAAAGTTGGGCTGCCACTGGATCTTTAAAGGCGCTAACCAAGGCAATATATAGGTTTGTGGTGATTTGATTGGCCAATTGTTCACTTAGCTGATTTTGTGCCTGTCCTACTCCTGGCAGCATGAGCAGGTTACGATAAACAGGTACTTGCCTAAAAGCAAGTTCGATATTGTGCCGCAAAATGGCATTCATTTCTGGTTGTATTTTTGGTAAGACTTGAGTAACGATGGTTTGTATTAACAGTCCTGAAAGTGCTTCTACTTCGTTAACATTATTAATATCAATGTAGGCACGCTCTTTTTCCGGTTGTAATAACCACCTAGTAATATCACCGCGCTGTATTGAAACCTGCATTTGGTTAATTACCCGCACTACCACAATTTCTGTGATTTCTTCGGCAAAATTGGCTACTATACCTTGGTGAATTTGCCTTCTCACTAAATGTAGATCAATTAACCCGGCTTGATCTAGACGAACTAATACTGGCAAAACTCGCAACCAACGCCAAAAGGGAATTACTAAAAATAGGTCATACCAACGCCATAAAATCGCTTCTAACCAGCTTAAATGGCGATTTTGACGTTTTATATAAAAAGTACGTAATAGCAATTCTAAGCCAAATATCACGACAAACGGTAAATCAATTAACCAAAAATCATCTATAAATTCGCCATTTTCGCCTATTTGGCGATAATAATTAGAGGCAATGCCTGGACGAATTTGCTGGTTAAAAAAATTAATTTCTTGTATCCAACCCCGTTTAGATAAATATTCTACACTCCAAAAAGTAGCAAAGGCGCGTTTGGCTGATTCTTGACCAATGTGTTCCCGCATCCGGTTTTTAATTTTTTCCAGAGTTCCACTTTTACCCGCACCTGCAAAGGGGTTACTATCAATCATCTCGTTGCTGAGACGGCTGATTTCTGCTAACTTGGTTTTTACTTGAGGGGAGTTTAAACCGGTTTGGCTAACCTGTGCTTCTAAAGCTGCTACTGTTTCTAGATAATTTTTCGTGTCTCGATGGGGTTCAATACCTTTAATGGGATCGTAAATTTGGGTAATCTGGGGAAGTTGGCGAAAATAGAAATCCCGCCAAGGTACGTAACTCAAGTCAAATAACACTAACCCTAAGTTAACACTGGCTGCGATCGCCATTAACTTTTCCAACCATAGATTAGCTTGTTTTCGAGGTTTTAATTTATTCATTATTAGTTAATTTCTATACTCGATATTAAGTCTTTCTCTTCTTTAGTTTAAGATATTGTTTAATTATTTACCTCATATCTCTGGTTTTTACAGCAGTTTTCATGTCTTTAGACCATAGTAAGGGCGAAGCATTCGGATGATAGTCTTAGGTAAAAACCGATAATTAATTGTCCGAATGCTGATGCTTCCAGCACGCTTCGCGAACGCCCCTACATTGTTGACGCGAAACCTAAATCAAAATGTGGTTTATTTACCTGAAAATAGCTGTAATCCGATGATTAGCCGTGACATTCCAACAATTGAAATTACCACATTTCCACTAAAAATCAAACAATAACACATAGGAAAAATCTGTTTATATGTCAAACGTACCAAAAAATGATCTGCCAACTTTATTAGTTACAGGTGGTGCAGGATTTATAGGGGCTACCTTTGTTCTCCAAGCTAGAAAAAATCAGTGGGCTAATATCATTAATTTAGATAAACTTACTTATGCTAGTAATCTACAAAATTTAGCTGAATTACAAGATGATCCCAATTATGCTTTTATTCAAGGAGATATTGGTAACTTTGAATTAGTCAGTTATTTGTTAGAAAAATATCAACCAGATGCAGTAATTAACTTTGCGGCAGAAACTCATGTAGATCGTTCTATTTTAACACCCATTAACTTTATCCAAACTAATGTATTAGGAACGTTTCATTTATTAGAAGCAAGTAAATTTTATTGGCAAAAACTCAAATCAGAAAAACAAGAAAAATTCCGATTTTTGCATATATCTACCGATGAAGTTTATGGTTCTTTAAATCCAGAAGATCCAGGTTTTAAAGAAGATACACCTTATGCACCAAATAGCCCTTATGCAGCTTCTAAAGCTAGTGCAGATCATTTAGTTAGATCCTACTATCACACCTATAATTTACCTACTTTAACTACTAATTGTTCTAATAATTATGGACCGTTACAGTTTCCTGAAAAACTGATTCCTTTAATGATTCTCAATGCTGTAAATGGTAAACCATTACCTATCTATGGTGACGGTCAAAATATTAGAGATTGGCTATATGTAAGTGATCATTGTGATGCTATTTATCTGGTTGTAAAGGAAGGTAAAATTGGCGAAAGTTATAATGTTGGGGGATTGAATGAACAAACTAACTTAGTAGTTGTGAATAAAATTTGTGAAATTTTGGATACGTTAGCACCCAAAGAGAATTTTCAATATTCATCTTTAATTACCTTTATTAAAGATCGTCCTGGACATGATCGCCGCTATGCAATTGATTGTAGTAAAATCACCAAAGAATTAGGATGGCAACCCAAGGAAAATTTTGATAGTGGTTTGTTAAAAACTGTGCAATGGTATCTTGATAATTCTGCTTGGGTAGAATCTATTTTTACAGGAGAATATAAAAACTGGATTCAGAAAAATTACGAAAGTCGTTAAAGGAGTAGGGGTAATTCATGAATTACCCCTACTTCCGTTTTATTTTGCGTAAGTCCTGGATTTATTTAGGATTTATTTAGTAATAATTAATTCGCTGTATAAGGATGGTAAAATGAAGGGTATTATTCTCGCAGGTGGTTCGGGTACAAGACTTTATCCATTAACACAAGTTGTGAGTAAACAATTAATGTCGGTTTATGATAAACCGATGATTTATTATCCTTTATCGGTGTTGATGTTAGCGGGAATTAGAGAAATTTTGATTATTTCCACACCCACAGATTTACCTCTTTTTCAAAGATTGCTAAAAGATGGTAGTCAATGGGGTTTAAAGTTTAGTTATGTAGAACAACCAAAACCAGAAGGTTTAGCACAAGCTTTTATTTTGGGAAAAGATTTTATCAAAAATGATTCAGTATGTTTAATTTTAGGAGATAATATTTTTTATGGTCATGGTTTCACAGAAGTTTTAACCCGTGCTGCTCAATTGCAAAATGGAGGTTTAGTTTTTGGTTATAAAGTCACTCACCCTGAAAGTTATGGTGTGATTGAATTTGATAGTACAGGTAAAGCAATTAGTATTGAAGAAAAACCAAAAAGTCCTAAATCAAAATATGCAGTACCGGGAATTTATTTTTATGATTCCCAAGTTACAGAAATAGCTGTTAGTTTGAAACCTTCTGCACGGGGTGAGCTAGAAATTACTGATGTGAATTTAGCTTATTTAAAGCAAGATCAATTAAAGGTAGAAATTTTAGGAAGAGGATATGCTTGGTTAGATACGGGTACACATGAATCTTTACATCAAGCTAGTAATTTTATCCAAACTTTAGAACAAAGACAGGGATTGAAAATAGCTTGTATTGAAGAAATTGCCTATTATCAAGGATATATTGATACTCAACAACTTAGTTATTTGGTTGAGTCTATGGGTAAAAGTAGTTATGGTCTTTATTTAAGACGAATTTTAGAAGATGAAATTACTTTTAATTGAGAAATGATATAAAAAAATTATGTCCTCGACTTCTAAGATCAATTTATAATTTTTGTACACAATCAATAAAAGAAGTCGGTGATCTATAATTAAACCTAGAGCAAAGGAGAATTTGATGAAGATTATAAATATAGAAATTCCTGATGTGCTATTAATTGAACCTAAAGTTTTTGGAGATGAAAGGGGTTTTTTTTATGAAAGTTTTAATGAAAGAGTTTTTTTAGACAAAACCGGAATATTACCTCATTTTGTTCAAGATAATTATTCGCGTTCAGTGAAAAATGTGTTACGCGGGTTGCATTATCAAATTCAACAACCACAAGGAAAATTAGTCAGAGTTGTAGTTGGTGAAGTTTTTGATGTTGCTGTTGATTTGCGAAAAAGTTCTCCTACTTTTAGTCAATGGGTAGGTGTGCATTTATCAGCAGAAAATAACCATCAATTGTGGATACCACCGGGTTTTGCTCATGGTTTTTTAGTGTTATCTGAATATGCAGATTTTTTGTATAAAACCACTGATTATTATGCACCAGAATATGACCGCACTATTTTATGGAATGATCCTGATTTAGCTATTGCTTGGCCGATTGAAGATGAACCAATTATTTCTGCTAAGGATAAAGTAGGTAAGTTATTTTCAGAAGCGGAGGTTTATCAATGAAAATTCTATTAACTGGTGTTTCTGGCCAGGTGGGTTGGGAATTACAACGTACTTTAATGACTATGGGTGATGTTATTTCTGTGGGAAGAAATCAATTAGATTTAGCACAACCAGATACAATTAGTGCTACAATTAGGGATATAAAACCAGATTTAATTGTCAATCCTGCTGCTTATACTGCGGTGGATAAAGCAGAATCAGAACCCGATTTAGCAATGTTGATTAATGGTGTTGCACCTGGTATTATAGCTGAAGAAGCTAAACGTTTGGGATCAGCTATAATTCACTATTCTACTGATTATGTTTTTGATGGTAATAACAGTCTTCCTTATCAAGAAGATGAACTCAAAAATCCCCAAAATGTCTATGGTAAAACTAAGTTAGCTGGTGAGGAAGCAATTACATCTGTCGGTGTTAATCATATTATTTTCCGTACTAGCTGGGTTTATGGTTTGCGTGGCAAAAACTTCTTATTAACGATGCAAAAATTAGCAAAAGAAAGAGAAGAAATTAAAGTAGTTGATGATCAAATTGGCGCACCGACTTGGAGTAGAATGATTGCAGAAATCACAGCACAAGTTATTACTCAAGGTCAAAATAACCTAACTGATTTTTTTGCTAATAAAGGAGGAATATATAATTTATCTCCTAGTGGAAAAACTAGTTGGTATGGTTTTGCGAAGGCAATTTTTAATGATGATTTTCCCAATAATGAACGTCAATTAAAACGGTTAATTCCTATTACTACTCCAGAATATCCTACACCTGCATCTAGACCAGCTTTTTCTTTGTTAGATAATCAAAAATTGTCTGATACTTTTGGGTTAAAAATGCCAGAATGGGATCAAGTTTTAAAATTAGTTATTGATTGATAGTTAAAAAATCTGATCTCCCTTAAAACAGGAAAAAATTAAAATTTTTAGCGGGGATCAAAACTCTTTGTCTGGAGTGGTTCGTTGAATAAACATCAAACGCAGATGAACGCGGATATTTGTTATTCATCCTCATCTTTTTCATCTGTTTCTAAATCAATATCTTCCAAAGATTGATGAGGAATAGCAGCAATTATGGCATCTATGACTTTAGAAACTTGTAAAATTTCTATGTTTAAATCAGGAAACTTTTGACCTTTGGGTATTATCGCTCGTTTAAAACCTAATTTTGCTGCTTCTTTTAATCTTAGTTCCATTTGGGAAACTGATCGCACTTGTCCCCCTAAACCCACTTCCCCTATTAACACGGTTTCGGGATCTACTATCCTATCTCGAAAACTGGCAACAATGGCGATCGCAATCCCTAAGTCTACCGCAGGTTCTTCTACATTCAAACCCCCCGCAGATGCAACGTAGGAATCTAATTTTGACATGGGTATCCCCACCCGCTTTTCTAATACTGCTAAAATTTGCACTAAGCGGTTATAATCTATCCCCGTGCCAGCGCGTCGGGGTGAAGGGTAGCTGGTAGGACTAACTAAAGCTTGCAATTCTACAACTATCGGTCTTGTTCCTTCACAAGCCACTACAATAGCTGTACCGGGTGCGGGGTCGTCGCGGTTTCCCAGAAACAGTTCTGAAGGATTGGGTACTTCCCTTAATCCATTAGATACCATTTCAAATATACCAATTTCATGGGTAGCTCCGAAACGATTTTTAACAGTTCTTAATAATCTATGGGAAGCAAAGCGATCGCCTTCAAAATACAAAACCGTATCTACTAAATGTTCTAAAACCCTCGGTCCTGCGATAGTTCCTTCTTTAGTAACGTGACCAACAATTAACATTGTAATATCTTCATGTTTTGCCACCTTCATTAAAGCGGCGGTACATTCCCGCACCTGCGCTACTGAACCGGGTGCAGATGTCAAAGCTGGGAAGAATACAGTTTGTATACTATCAATCACCGCCAGATTAGGTTTGAGAGAATCAATTTCCCGCAAAATTTCCTCTAAATCCGTTTCTGGTAGGACATATAAATCAGAACCAATGGTATGATGTTCTATAATTTCTTCTGTATTTTTACATACTTTATCGGTATCTGTAACTTCTTCTTCGTTCTCCGAATTTTCTTCAGTGACAACATTGATCGGTTTAGACATTCCCAAACGAGAAGCGCGTAATTTTACCTGTTGTCCTGATTCCTCACCAGTAACGTAGAGAATACGGTATCTTTGGGATAATTCGTTAGAAACTTGCAGTAAGAGAGTAGATTTACCAATACCGGGATCACCACCGATGAGAACCATCGAACCAGGGACAACACCGCCACCAAGTACCCGATCTAACTCGCCATAACCGGATTCCCACCGAGCAATTTGGCGATCGCTAATTTGATCGAAAGTCAGAGAAGCCCTTGGTTTAGCGGGTTTACTGCTGCTGGGTTTAATTCCCCCTGGTGCAGCGTGCCAGTTACCTACTCCCCCCCGACTGGGTATATCTACTCCAAAAGGTGTAGCATTCTCTTCCACTAAAGAATCATAAGTGTCACAATTTGCACACTTGCCGAACCACTGGGAGAACTCGGCTCCGCATTTGCTACATATAAAAATAGTTTTAGGCTTTGCCATGGGTAATTTTTATTTAAGAATCTTAATTTTTGTTTAAGTTTTAGAAAAAACTCAAGTTAAATAATAGTAGTAGTTACAGCTTTTTCAGATTAACTGATGCAATGATATCTTAATATTATGGTAATAAAATTCATAATGTTAAAAATTTAGTTAGGGAGCGTGAAGAAACTTGGAAAGTCATAAAGAAAAAATCCTGGTAGTAGACGACGAAGCAAGCATTAGGCGGATTTTGGAAACACGCCTTTCCATGATTGGCTATGATGTAGTGACAGCAGGTGATGGAGAAGAAGCCTTAGAAACTTTTCACAAATCCGAACCAGACCTGGTAGTTTTGGATGTGATGATGCCAAAACTAGATGGTTACGGTGTTTGTCAAGAACTACGCAAAGAATCCGATGTTCCCATCATCATGTTAACAGCCTTGGGTGATGTAGCTGATCGGATCACCGGACTAGAATTAGGTGCTGATGACTACGTAGTTAAGCCATTTTCTCCCAAAGAACTAGAAGCGCGTATTCGCTCAGTTTTACGCAGAGTAGATAAAACTGGTGCTAGTGGTATTCCCAGTTCTGGTGTGATTCATGTAGGTAACATCAGGATAGATACCAATAAACGCCAAGTTTACAAAGGGGATGAACGCATCCGCTTAACCGGCATGGAATTTAGCTTATTAGAACTATTAGTTAGTCGTTCTGGAGAGGCTTTTTCTCGTTCTGAAATTTTACAAGAAGTTTGGGGTTACACACCAGAACGCCATGTAGATACCCGTGTAGTAGATGTACATATTTCCCGGTTACGGGCAAAATTAGAAGATGACCCCAGCAACCCAGAACTTATACTTACTGCTAGAGGTACTGGTTATCTATTTCAACGTATCCTGGAAGCAGGGGAAGAGTAATTAGGTGACAGGTGACAGGTGACAGTAAGAAGGCAAAAGGCAAGAAGCAAGAGGCAAAAGTTTATTCTTACCAATTACCAATTACCAATTACCAATTACCAATTACCAATTACCCATTACCAATTACCCATTACCAATTACCCATTACCAATTACCAATTACCAATCACCAATGACCAAATCTGATCCTAATCGAGTTTTACGGCGTTTACCCTTGGTAGTTGGGGGTTTAGGTGCTGTGCTTTTGTTTGTAAATCGGTTGTTAACACCGGAACTGACAGACTCTCAAGCACGGGGGGATGTGCTGGGAGTGATTTTGAGTGCGGTGTTAATTTTAACAGGTTTAATTTGGCAACAAGTACAACCTAAAACCCCTGATACAGTAGAACTGATCGGAGAAGAGGGTTTTGTGTTAAATCCTGATTTACCAGAAACCGTGAAAACAGAATTAGCTTGGGCATCAAGGTTATTGTTAACTAATACAGTTACGCGATCGCTTGTAGTTTATTACCAAGGTAAAGTTCTGTTACGTCGCGGTATTCTGGGTGCTAAATCAGAAGTTACCCCAGGTGCAATATTGAAAAGAGTATTAGAAACCCAAAAACCGGTTTATTTAGTAGCTTTAAAAGTCTATCCTGGCAAAATTGAATTTGATTATTTACCCGAAAATACCCAAGGTGTAATTTGTCAACCTATTGGTAAAGAAGGTGTGTTAATTTTAGGAGCAAATGCTCCCCGCAGTTATACAAAACAAGATGAAAATTGGATTGCGGGAATAGCTGATAAATTAGCTGTTACTCTTAGTAATGGGTGATTGGTGATTGGTGATTGGCAATGATGCTGGAATTGGATGCTAAACTACACCAGCCTGAAAAATCTGATTTGCGGTAAGATTAAATTCAGTAAAAGTTTGAGAAATGACTATATCATTATTTTGAAACTTACTAATTTGATATTCTCCATCAACCAAATTACAAACAGAAATAGTCGGTTGTTTAGGATTACCAATAAAATTACGTCCACCCAAAGCCGCATAATCTACAATCCAATATTCAGGAATCCCCATTTCCTCATAATCAGCATATTTTAGATGGTAATCATCACGCCAGTTAGTTGATACAATTTCAATCACCAAAGGTATAGAAGCACCTTGACTAACAATAGATTCTTTTTTCCATAATTTTTCATTAACTAAATTTTCACGGTTTAGCACCAACAAATCTGGGAAATAACCAGAATCTTTACCATCTGGTCTAACTATCACTTGGTTAGGAATACCATAAGGTAATCCCAGACGTTTGATTTCAAAGGGAATTTCTACCCCTAGAAAACTTTTAACTTCTTCGTGATCTCCTGTTGGTTGTGACATTTCAATAATATTGCCATTATGTAATTCATAACGTACCCCGGAATTTTCAGGTAGCCAAGCGACAAATTCCTCAAAGGTGATAACTTTAGATAAGGTTTGGATCATGGCTCTTGAGCATTTCTGAAGATAAGAATATTATAAACTTTTGCCTTTCGCCTATTTACTGTCACCTGTCACCTGTCACCTTCTTTAAAACTATGCAAATTATTTACTGTTTATTAATAGCTTTAATGCTTGTGGGTGTGATTGGTTCTGTAGTTCCTGCAATTCCTGGTAGTAGTTTAATATTAGCCGCTATCATCATCTGGGGAATTGTTAATGGTTCTGTAGCAGTTATTAAAATACCCCTCATTGTTACAGGTATTGTCCTACTTCTAAGTATGGCTGTTGATTTTTTAGCAGGTTACATAGGCGCAAAACAAGCCGGTGCAAGTAAATGGGGACAAATAGGGGCGTTTGTTGGTTTACTTCTGGGATTTTTCGGATTATTGCCAGCTTTACCCTTCGGTGGACCATTGTTGGGAATGTTAATTGGTCCACTTTTAGGGGCAATTATTGGTGAGTTGCTGTATCAAAAAGATTTGGGTAAAGCAGTGAAAGCAGGTATAGGAATCACTGTAGGAACAGTAGTAGGGAATTTACTTCAGGGTGTTCTTGCTGTGGGTGCGGTGGTAGTTTTTATTTGGACTACATGGACACAGGTTTTTGGTGGGTAGTATTTTAACTATGGTTTGCTCTTTTCGCTTCTTTAGCAACCGCTTCTACTTCATCATTAACCAAAGTCTCTAAAATAGCTTTAGCTTCTGCACCACCTAAATTACCCAAAGCCTGAACAACTCTATAACGCACCTGCCAATCTGAATTAGTAGAATAGGTTGCTAAAAGGGGAACTGCATCTGGGTTTCCCAACTCTCCCAGGGAACTAATAGCCGCAGTTTGCACTAAACCATTATCTGAAGCAAGTGCTTGTTTGAGGAGTTCAAAACTCCGTGGATCTCCCAATGCTCCCAAGGTAGCAATAATACTGAATTGTACGAGCCATTCTGGGGTTTGATGATAGAGTTCCTGTAGATCTTCAAAAGCTGCCTGTAATTTCAGCGCCCCTAAACAGTCTGCTGCTGCTGCTTGGACATCTGCTTCAGGATCGTTGAGTAGTTCCCGTAATATCTGCAAGGATAAATCTAAATCCTGTTCTCCCAATGTGTCCATTTGACTAACAGCAGAATAACGCACACGGGAATTTTTATCACGGATAGCGACTTGTACTAATTCTAAACCGGTTTTGGGTTCGAGTTCACGAATTTGATTGACTGCACGGAGGCGATCGCCCAAGTTATCAGAACTCAGTAATTCTTTTACAGATTCAGCAGATATACTCATTTAATAATCCTATGTTATTATTAGTTTTCAATTTGTAGGGGTTTAGCACTGCTAAACCCCTACAGTAATTCTCTCGTTCCCATACTCTGTGTGGGAATGAATGAAATAAGGCTCTGCCTTATATTAAATCAGAGGTAGAACCTCTTAATGACATTCCCAGTCTGAGACTGGGAACGAGGTTAGTATTTCTCCTCCTGCTTTTTTCTGTCACCTGTCACCTGTCACCTGTCACCTGTCGCCTACTCAGCCGCCATAGCACGGATAATGTCACCACGAGTCAGAATACCAATAACTTTACTCGTAATATCCAGCACAGGTAAACGATGTACTTTATGTTCTTGGATGATTTTTGCAGCTTCTTTTAGGGACTTATCAGGGGTAATAGTGAGAGGATTTTTACTCATCACTTCCCCTACAGTTTGTCCTAAAGCTTTATGTAAATCCCGTTCATAAGCACCAGGATTTTGTAAATAAATTACACTATCCAAAAACATGATGTATGCAGGTGGAGTGACACCGGTTTCCTGCCACATCAAGTCTGTTTCGGATATGATCCCCACTAATTTCCCTGCATCATTAATTACAGGTAAACCGCTAATGCGTTTTTCTGCTAAGATTTGGATAGCTTCTTTTAAAGGAGTTTGAGGATTAACCATAATTGGATTATGGGTCATCACTTCTGCAACGGTTTTCAGCATTTTTTTTACTTACACCTTTTATAAAAGTCTTTTTCTGTCTTTATTTTAGGTAATTGGGGGATGATAAATAAACAGTTTTAATAGATTGTTACTTTTGATGATTGAAAAAAATGCTGAATTTGCTGAATAATCTCTTGTATGATAAAAATTTTTACTTTATTACTATATTACTATCATGGATTATTGCATAATATTCTACATCAAATTCGGTTTATTAAACATTAATTATTGTTTTGATATTTCCTCAAAGCAGCAATAATTTCTCCATTTGCTTCAGGAAAATCAAAATTATCTAACTCATCTAAACCCACCCAACGCACTTCCGCACATTCAATAGCTTGGGGAATACCTAATAAATAATTACAATGATGCACTGTCAAAGTTACTCGTAAATGAGGATAAGTATGATCAATAGTAATCAAATGTTTGCCAACTTCTATTTTAATTCCTAACTCTTCTAAAATTTCTCTTTCTATACATTCTTCTATAGTTTCCCCTGGTTCAATTTTACCCCCTGGAAACTCCCATAAATTCGCCATTGTTCCTGTGGGAAGACGACGATCAATTAAAATCTGTTTTTCTTCATTCCAAATAACAGCAACACCAATGATTTTATGTGGGACAGTAGATATTTCATTCATGACTATAACTATGACAATTAAATTAAAATCCGGTTCGTAGTTAGGACTTTAGTCCTGTAAATTCTTACATATAGCGATAAATCGCTTACTACAAACCAAATTCTTAGTTTACACTAATAAACCCCCAATTTCTCACAGAAATCGGGGATATGAATTAATTATTAGGAAACATTAACATTTATTACTTAAAAAACACCAATAATCAAAATTCTGCTACCTTCATTTTGGATTTATTAGAGAATTTATATAATTGGTGCTATTTTGTTAAATTATTCAGCAACATCACTACTGCTTGCTTCTGTTCCTTGTATAGCCATATCAAAGTTCATTCTTTGTTCTGCATTACGTATAAAATAACCACTAATCATTGCAGAAGCTAATAATCTACCTAAATTTTCTCTGCTGGTTGTAATGGTAACACCAAAATGTTCAGAAGGAAGATTTCCCAAAAGTCCCACAATATTCCGTTCCATCACTTGAAATACTTCCGCAGAAGTAGGTTTAGATAATTGTGTTACGGTTTCTGGACTTAAAGATTTTACATACTGCCACAATAAGTTGCTATTTTCTGCTTCACCGTTGAAAAATTCTGATACTCGATTAGGTTGGTTACTCACTTTTGATCTCCTTTATGACAACTACTGTTTCTGGTAATTGTGACTACAATGATAAATAACCTGTTTTCTATTTAATGACGACGAAAATTTAACTTTGTGTCTATGTCATTCAATGTAACAGGTTATTTCAGTCGGGGGAGTCGGTTAAACCGTACCAAAAGCAGCGTATTATTGCGAATGGGTAATAGGTAATTGGTAATTGGTAATTAAATAATTATTCCCAGTCCCCAGTCCCCAATCACCTAACTAGCAAGATACTCATTCATGCTATGTTTGGATTTACGAAGTTTTGTTAAGGCTTCTCTTTCAATTTGTCGCACTCGTTCCCGACTAATATTAAGTATTTCACCAATTCGGGCTAATGTCATAGATTGTCCATCTGATAACCCAAACCTCAGTCTAATGACTTCTTTTTGTTGGGGTGTGAGTTCTGACATCATCCTTTCTATGTCGCAAGATAGAGAAGATTGCATCACAAAATCTTCAGGTGATGCACCTGTATCTTCCAACATTTCCCCTAGTTCGGTGTCATAATTATCACCTAAACGCAAATCAAGAGACAAGGGTAAACGTGCTTTTTCTAGACACTCCCGCACCTGTTTAGGTGTTAATTGTAATTCTTCAGCTAGTTCAGAAATGCTAGGCGCACGTCCCAATTTTTGGGATAATTGCCTTTGGGCTTTCTTGATTTTGTTTAATTTTTCCGTAATATGAATAGGTAGTCTAATGGTGCGGGCTTTTTCCGCTATAGCGCGGGTGATGGCCTGACGTATCCACCAATAAGCATAGGTAGAAAATCTATAACCTTTTGTGG
The DNA here is from genome assembly GCF_014299995.1 of Sphaerospermopsis sp. LEGE 00249. Lineage (NCBI taxonomy): Bacteria > Bacillati > Cyanobacteriota > Cyanophyceae > Nostocales > Aphanizomenonaceae > Sphaerospermopsis > Sphaerospermopsis sp. LEGE 00249. Next base: position 89,551 of record NZ_JACJUZ010000007.1, read on the forward strand.
GGTCAAATTTTTCTACACCCCGTTGCATTCCTATACTACCTTCTTGGATTAAGTCAAGTAAATCAACATTACGTTTAATATACTTTTTCGCTACAGACACTACTAAACGCAAATTAGCTTCTACCATTTTCCGTTTAGCAATTTCACCTTCGGCGATCGCTCTATTTAATTCTTTTACTTCTAACTCAGCTGCAATTGCCCACTCTTCTACAGTTGGTTGACGTTCTAACTGAGTAGCAAGATTATCTCTCACCTCATACAACGCGGTACATCTTTGTACCTGTTTCCCAAAGTGAATTTCTTCCTCATGGGTTAAAAGTGGCACGCGTCCAATCTCTCTTAGGTAAGTCCGTACGAGGTCGGTAGGTGTCTGAGCCGTCTTCATGGCGCTACTCTTGGTTGATGTTGGGTTGGTTGGTAGTGTCATTAGCTGATGCCTTGAGAAGATAATACCCAGGTTAACTAGAAAACTATGCTCTGGTTTGCAATTTACATACCCGATCCGCTTTGTTTCCGGTATGTCGTCAATTTAGGCTTATTAACTGCTAGACGGTACAGTTATTTACTTGTAATTACAAGTACCTGTAGTTAGAGATACCATGATCTGTCTAACATTTTCCGTGTGATGTAATTGTTAACAATTGTAACATTTATTAAAAAAGCTTGACTACCGAGTAACTAGAAAATTCCTGGTTACATCAGGTGAGGCTATGTCGTAATTGTACTGAAATATTATAGGAATAGTAGTTTAGCCGTAGGAGCAACCCCCTGTTGTTGCCCTCTTGAGGCATGAGGCAGGAGTTCAGCCGTAGGGGCAACCCCCTGTGGTTGCCCTCTTGAAGCATGAGTCAGGAGTCAGAACGAAAAATGAGAAGTAGATGGTTTCCTCATATTTGTTAAAATATCTCAATATTAACTATAATGATTTGCCTATAATAATTGCTTAATGTTTCGGGACGAGGTGACAGGTGACAGGTGACAGTGAAGAGGTAATAGGTAATAGGTAATAGGTAATAGGTAATAGGTAATAGGTAATAGGTAATAGGTAATAGGTAATAGGTAATAGGGAACAGGGAACAGCAAGAAAGCAAAAGGCAAAAGTTGATTCTCACCAATTACCAATTACCAGTTACCAATTACCCATTACCCATTACTCATTACCCTATGGGACAGTATTCTTGAATGACTTTCACATCTAAGGTGGTGTTTTGCAGGGAACGGATAGCGGCTACTGTTGCCCGCGCACCTGCTATAGTGGTAATTATGGGAATTTTGTAGGCTAAAGCTGTACGGCGGATCAGTTGTCCATCGGTACGGGCTTCTTCCCCTGAAGGTGTGTTAATAATTAACTGAATTTGTTGATTTTTGATCACATCAATCACATTAGGACGGCCTTCATGAAGTTTCAGCACTTGCTCAACTTTTAAACCTTGCTCCTTCAAATATTGGCGTGTACCTTGGGTGGCGATAATATGAAAACCCAGGTTGATAAACTCTTTCACCACATCCACAACTAAGGCTTTATCCCGATCGCTCATAGACACAAATACAGTACCCTGGAGGGGTAATTTTTCCCCTGCGCCCATTTCCGCTTTAGCAAATGCCCGCCCAAAATCAGCATCAATTCCCATAACTTCCCCAGTGGAACGCATTTCAGGACCTAAGATGGTATCAGTACCGGGGAATTTATTAAAGGGTAAAACTGCTTCTTTCACAGCTATATGAGAGGGAATCACTTCCTGAGTAAAGTTTAATTCCTCTAAAGTCTTACCAGACATAATTAAAGATGCCAACTTAGCTAAAGGTACGCCTGTTGCTTTAGACACAAATGGAACAGTGCGAGATGCACGGGGGTTAGCTTCTAAAATGTAGACTTGGGGAGAATAACTATTTGCACCAACAACGGCAAATTGAATATTCATCAAACCCACTACAGATAAAGCTTTTGCTAGTTCAACTGTCCAAGTCCTAATTTGGTTAAGGACTGCGGGAGAGAGGGAAATTGAAGGGAGAGAACAAGCCGAATCTCCTGAGTGAATACCCGCTTGTTCAATGTGTTCCATAATGCCACCAATAACCACTCTACCCGTATGATCGGCGATCGCATCTACATCCACTTCAATGGCATTTTCTAGGAACTTATCAATTAAAATTGGATGATCTGGTTCTACCTGCACTGCAAAAGTCATATATCTTTCCAACTCTGCATCAGAGTAGACTATTTCCATCGCTCGTCCACCCAAAACGTAACTAGGGCGAACCACAACGGGATAGCCGATCCGTTTAGCGACAATTAACGCATCTTCATAACTTCTAGCGATACCATTAGGCGGTTGGGCAATATTCAACTCTTGAAGAATCTTTTCAAACCGTTCCCGATTTTCTGCCATGTCGATAGAATCAGGAGAAGTACCCCAGATTTCTGGATTTTGGATTTTGGATTTTGGATTTTGGATTTCCTCATTGCTGGCTATACTTTGAAGATAGTTTTGCAATGGAACTGCTAATTTTAGGGGAGTTTGTCCACCGAACTGGACAATAATACCGACAGGGTTTTCCGCTTCGATGATGTTGAGTACGTCTTCTTTGGTAAGAGGTTCAAAATATAGGCGATCGCTAGTATCGTAATCAGTAGAAACAGTCTCCGGGTTAGAGTTCACCATCATGGTTTCATACCCCGCAGCTTTCAAAGAGTATGCCGCATGACAGCAACAATAATCAAATTCTATCCCCTGACCAATACGGTTTGGACCACCTCCCAAAATCATTACCTTGGGTTTATCGGTGGGTAAAACTTCCGTTTCTTCCTCGTAGGTAGAATAATAATAAGGTGTGAACGCTTCAAACTCCGCAGCGCACGTATCCACAGTTTTGTAAACGGGGATAACACCTAACTGTTTACGATATGCTCTAACTTCATCTTCCTTGGTTTTCGTACAGAAAGCAATTTGGCGATCACTAAAACCATTACGCTTGACCCCATACATTTGCTCTTTTGTCAACTGCTGTAAAGAAGTGCGTTTTAAGAACTTCTCAACTTCCAGAATTTGCTGTAATTTATCCAAAAACCAGGGATCTATAGCAGTTAGTTCGTAAATTTCCTCATTACTCATACCTAACAGCATCGCATGACGCAAAGCAAAAACTCTCTCTGGGTTAGGTGTACGTAACTGAGCGCGAATTTGTTCCCCACTGGGTAACTTTTCTGGTTTATCAGCACCCCATCCAGCGCGGCCAGTTTCCAAGGACCGCATAGCTTTTTGGAAAGACTCATTAAAAGTTCTTCCTATGGCCATTGCTTCCCCCACAGACTTCATTTGCGTAGTTAACACTGGATCAGAACCAGGAAACTTTTCAAACGCAAACCGGGGAATTTTCGTAACTACATAGTCAATAGTCGGTTCAAAAGAAGCGGGGGTTTTCTTAGTAATATCATTACTAATTTCATCCAAAGTGTAACCCACAGCTAACTTTGCGGCCATCTTTGCAATAGGAAAACCAGTTGCTTTAGAAGCTAACGCAGAACTGCGGGAAACACGGGGGTTCATTTCAATAACTACCACATCCCCATTTACTGGGTTCACCGCAAACTGAATATTAGAACCACCGGTTTCCACCCCTATTTCCCGGATAATTTTGATCGCCATATCCCGCAGACGTTGATATTCTTTATCTGTGAGAGTCTGGGCAGGGGCAACCGTGATAGAATCACCAGTATGAATCCCCATCGGATCGAAATTTTCGATAGAACAGATAATGACAACGTTATCCGCAAGATCCCGCATCACTTCTAGTTCATATTCCTTCCAACCTAATAAAGACTGATCTATAAGAATTTGAGAAACAGGACTAGCATCAATACCAACCTGTGCCATCACTTCAAATTCTTCTTTATTGTAAGCAATACCGCCACCAGTACCGCCCATTGTAAAAGCAGGACGAATAATGAGAGGATAAGATCCTATCCGATCGGCGATCGCCTTAGCTTCTTCTAAGGTTGACGCTGTACCACTAGGACATACCTTCACCCCGATCTTATCCATCGCTTCGTTAAACAACTTGCGATCTTCAGCTTTTTCAATCGCTGGTAATTTCGCACCGATTAATTCGACGTTATACTGGTCTAAAACCCCATTTTTCGCTAAAGCAACCGCAAGATTTAAAGCAGTTTGTCCCCCCATAGTTGGTAAAAGGGCATCAGGACGTTCTTTAGCAATGACCTTTGCTACAATTTCCGGTGTTAGCGGTTCGATATAAGTGTGATCGGCCGTTTCTGGATCAGTCATAATAGTAGCCGGGTTAGAATTTATCAGCACCACCTCAAAACCCTCTTCCCGTAAAGCTTTACAGGCTTGAGTACCAGAATAGTCAAACTCACAAGCTTGGCCAATGACAATAGGACCAGAACCTAACAAAAGAATTTTGCGGATATCTTGACGACGAGGCATAGTTTTTACTTTAGATCAGGAAAATACAAATCTTGACTATTTTAAGGGTCTTTACCCCTAGTCCTTATATTTATTATTAAGTTTTCTTAGTTCTTGTGATTAGGTAGATTTTTTAACAGTGTAGCCTAATTTTTCGGTTATCTTGAGTAATTTAACACAGATACACGCAGATAAACGCAGACGTAAAAGAATAACTGAACAATTCCATTTTCCAGATATTTATGTTTCGCGCAATCTCCGTCAGGAGATCCCGCAGGGTAGACGCAAATAAGCGAAGACTCAAAGGAAGAAACTCAAGACTTACCCAAAATACCTCTCAAACTCTCTTACCTTCGTGTTCTTCGTGTTCTTCGTGGTTCATTCTTCCATAACTTCTGCGTAAGTCCTAAATAGTTTGCAGCTATTGTGAGATTTTTTCCTGAATATTTGCTTTGAGGATGAATGTTGATTTGATGATGATCCTATTTTTCAGATTATTTTTGAAAATTTATAGCTTCTGAGTTGATAAATTTTCCTGAAATTTATTTTCAATAACTGTTAAATATGATTTTTAACAATTTTTAGTGATGTTTTATTCGTAGGGGTAATTCATGAATTACCCCTACCTCCTTTCTGTTTTCCGTAAGTCCTGCTTGATCAGCAAATGACAAATATTTGCATTTTATATAATTAATAATAATTGCACTGATAAATACAAAAAATGACAGATAGGTAACTCATCTGTGGTTTTACCTAGCTGCCAATTTTTTATTTTCGGTTTTAATCTACTCTACTAAATTTTGCATCTATATAAATGCAGAAATTTAAGATGAGGTTAAATTTAGTTTGTGGTTCTTTGAACAAAACCTAATGTTAAACTATCCTTGGCTAAGAAATGTGCTAAATGATAAGCTCTTTCTTCTGTTTTTAGCAGGATTTGTTCATAGAGATATCTTGTCCCCCGATCTCCTAAACTCTCAGCCTGATAGGCTAAACGGCGAATTAAGCTAATCATTGCTTGTTCTGCTACTAGGTCATTTTCTATCATCTTCCGGGAAGAAAATGTACCATCTGCTTCTGGTTCAAAGCAGCATAATTCAGCTAATTTGCTAAAAGAAGCTACAGGAACACCACCCAAACCATTTAAACGTTCACCAATTTCATGAATGTGATCTTGAACTTCCTCGTAGCTTTCGTTAAAGAATTTATGCAGTGAATAAAATTCCGCACCTTCAACCACAAAATGATGTTTCTGATACTGTAGGTAAAGTGCTTGAAAACTAGCTAATGCAATATTAAATCCTTCAATTACTGGTTCGGTAACACTGCGATCTAGTAATACAGGGTTGTCATATACTTGACCAAAATTTTGAATCAAAGTTTGAGTATCAGACATGGTTCTCCTCGCTTTGTAGCAGTTGTTTTTTTCAACTACTGCTTTTTGTTATATCTTAACATTAAAAAATTTTCATGCCAGTCTGCTAAATATGACAGAATTTCTAATTTTTATCGCTGCAAGTATTCGTTTTCCTTTTATGTCTGGTGTTAACTATTAATTTCATCTCTGTTTGTTTGCTAATATCCTTGACTTTATTTACACATTGTGTGTAACACCTTTGGGGTGTGGTGGTTCAAGTTTTATGAAAATTTTTTGCAAATTTAATGACAATAATTTGCACTTACGCTATTCTGGTTGATAAGGCTCAAGTCCAATAAACTCCCAGTCACAGGGGGTTATTCTGTTCTATTTACTGCCATTTTGTTGCACTTTGAGGGTAATTCACTTGAAATTCTCTAATTCACATAATTCACATAATTCACAATTAGGAACACAGCACGTTATTGATGTGAGTTGGTCAGAACGTTGGCAAGTTTATCAACGCTTAAATGAATTAGATATTCCTTGTCATTGTCAGAGTAACCAACCATTGCAAGTAGAAATTACTAACCCACAAATAGCTATCCAAGTTTGGAGTGTGGTGAGACAAGTTAAAGCTTATCGCCAAGACTTAATTTGTCATTTAAAAGATTGTTTGCGCTTGCGTTATCAAGCCTTGTAATTTGTAATTATTTTCTGTTTTCCTTTTATCTGCTTTGTAGTTAGTTAATCTTGGGTGAACGAAAGATGAGTATCTATACTGGTGTAGAAGTATCAGAATTTTGCCTAGAAGGTAGATTTTTAGATTTTGTGATTAAAGATGGTTATAAGTTAAAAGGTTTATTATTAGCGACTTCTGATGGTGAATGTTATGTAAAATTAGCCAAGCATTTACGGATAGCTTTTGACTTGCGTTTACCTCGTGGTACTTGGTTACAGGTGGTAGGTACTAAAAAGTATGACGCTAAAAAAGAGGAAGTCACGTTAAAAGCTGAACGGGTAATGGCTGGTCGCTCTCAAGTAGAAATAATTGCGCCTAATTTAAATATGGAAAAAGTTGCTTTAGCACCGGAAACGAGTAAACCCAAACGAGCGAAAAAGCAAACTATCTTAATGTGTCAAAAATCTGATTGCATGAAACGCGGTGGTAAAGCGTTGTGTCAGGTGTTGGAGTCTGAGTTGAGCGATCGCGGTTTACAGGATACAGTTGATATTAAAGGTACTGGTTGCATGAAAAATTGTAAGGCTGGACCTAATTTAGTCATGCCAGATAAAACCCGGTATACTAAAGTTCAACCTTCACAAGTTGCTATTTTGGTAGATAAGCATTTTGGTGAGGATGCGGAAATCAAATCTCCGCAGTTTATGGAAGTTTGATTTTTTGTAATTGATGATTTTCAGGATTTAATTATTTGTCTGAATCAGGATATCCAGGATTTAATTATTTTCAGGATTTGCAGGATTTAATTATTTATCTGAATCAGGATATCCAGGATTTAATTACTTTCAGGATGTTTAATTTTTTCTCATTGATAATGATTTTTGGGGTTTAATTATTTGTCTCAAAAAAGTAAAAATTATTGCAAACTCATTTGATATTATGCCTACATTAGTTAAAATCAAGAAAATACAATTGAACAAAAAATGATATAATCAGATTATCTAATTAAAAAATAATGGTAAGCTGATGTGCAGCTAAACTGTATAATTAAAAAAACCTGAAGTTACAGTAGCACAAGCATCTTGCTTGTATTAATTATTCAAGTTAAAGGCATAACAGCTTATTCAAATAACATCCTGTAAATCCTGATTCTGAAAAATAGAAATATTAACTTCCTAAATCATATCCTGAAAATCCTTAAATCCTGGATATCCTGATTCTGACAAATAAAAATATTAACCTAAACAAACATACTGTAAATTCTGTTTCAACCCTAATCAAACCTAGATGAATATTGATAAAAATGATGATATCAATCAAACTCAACAAATAGAACTATATCAAAATGGCTGAAAAGCAACGTGGTGAACTGCGAGTAATAAAAACCCTGAGACAAGAAATTTTAAATCGTCCAGATTTGATACAACATCAAAATAAATTAAAACAGGATTTTCGTGATGAAGGTTTGAGACTAGCGTTATGTCGTCATCCCCATATTGTTGAGGTAGAAAATGTCTTTGATGAAGCTAGTTTACCTTGCATGGTAAGCTGTTACACAGCTAAATTGTATAATCCTAATATTCTGAACTCTTGTTTAACAGGCAAGATGCCTGTTCCACTTATACAAATTAAATGCACAACAGCTTAGTGCTGAATGGAATGGCAAATTTTATGCTATATAAAATTTTTGATATTCCCGAAGTTTTTGAACTACTTGTGTTTCACCTCGCAAAAAATATGAGATGATATTAGTATCTAACATCACTTTTTTCACAATTCAATTTCCCTTGATGAGTCTAGTAATCTTTGTTCTTCAATCTCATGTTCAAGCTGCCGTAACAATATAGATTCTTCTGAATTAGCAATACCAGCAAATTGTATAAAATCGATATTTTTATCCATATATTTGGGTTGCAGTAATTGTTGATTCTGAGCTAATTTTTGAAAAATTATTTGAGCAATTTCATTTTGTTCTTGTTCTGGTAGCTGTGATACTACAGCGAATGCTTGTTCTAAAAGCTGATTCATGGTTTTTGTGTATGTGTTCTTAATTAAGAGAACCCTAGAAATAATAATTCAATATCTTATTTTATCAAAAATTATCACTCCTTAATTATAAAATAACAGTTTTCTATCTTCCTAAATCTCATCCTGATAGCGAAGCGTGGCGTTAGCCATAAATCCTCAAATCCTGGACATCATGATTCAGACAAATAAATCAATCCTGTACATACCCAAATCCCAAAAATCCTCACTCTAACAACTTACTCTCCTTTCAATTTCAAAGCTTCAGTAGTTGACATCCCCTCACTTTGCAAACCAAAATAAGATATGGCAGCAGCAGCTTCCCCACGAGTTACAGCTTTTTTCGGTTGAAAAAGAGTAGTATATCCAAAAACTCTCCTAATATTTGATTGTTCTGCATTTTGAAAGTCAGCTAAAATTGCTCTTAATGCTTTAGGATCAATTTTTTCTGTATCCTGAAAACCCCAAGTTTGTTTTACAGCTTCCAAATTAGCATTCGGTAAAGCTTGACGAGTATCTAAAGGAACTTTCCACATTAACAAATTTTCCCTGGTTAAAGGTGCATCAGGACGAAATAAAACTTCTGTGGCATTTCCTGATAAACTACTAGGAATTAATCCCGCTTCTGCTAATCCTTGAATAGTTGGAAAATCAGGATCTTTAGGTAAAACATCTCTAAAGACTGGTTGTGTATTTGTGGATGATAAACGGATTTTTTTCGCAGGATTATTAGCATACATGACATTATTTGCAGTTACTAACCAACGAGCAAATTCTCTGCGAGTGATGATTTTATCAGGTGCAAATTGTTGAGCATTTGTAGCATTAGAATTGCTGTTATTGGGGTTTGATGCAATTGATAAAACTCCTAATCTACCTAAATCTTCAATCTGTTTCCGCCATTCTGGTGGTACTTTATTCAAATCAGTAAATTCTTGAGTTTGTGAATTTTCAATTGCTGTAATTTCTGTATTTGTTGGTTGTTTAGAAACATCAACCCCTGGTGAAACTGGTCCAATAAATTGCGAATCTCCTGGTTGAGAATTTGTCCCAGAATTTGTCCCAGAATTTGCAGTTACACTATTATTAGATGTATATTCAATTGTTAATTCTGTAGCTGTTTGTGGTTGATTTGGTGCTGAGTTGGTAACGGTTTTTGGGTTAATTGCTACTTTCAATAATAAATCATTCCGCTTGACTTCAAAAGTTCCTTCTGTATCGTCTTGTGGTTGTTGTAAAATTTGCCAATTCTGATTTTTAAACTCACTGCTGTAAAAGTTGGCAATTATATTACTAGGATCTGCACTTTGCCAACGAGTTACAATTCTATTTTCAGGTTTATTTTCTGAATTTGTTGAATTATCTGAATTATTATTTGCAGTTTGAATTTCTGCTAACTTAGCATTAGGATAAATAGGAATTTCTTGAGGAAAGTCAGCAGGTAATTCAACTTTAGGTGCAGTTGATATTTCTGGATTCTTGGTTTCACCAAAAACCGCAGTATTTGTTTGCAGTCTAGGATCTGCTGCTAAAGACTGTTCTAAATTTTTGGCAGTAGGACCATTAGCACAGGCTGTTAAGGTAGAAAGTAAAACAGCTATACTGAAAAAGATAACAGGATTTTTATAAAGCACCACAGGAAATCACAAATAGATATTTATTATCAATTTCTACATTAGCATTTCAGGGAACAGGGAACAGGGAACAGGGAACAGGGAACAGGGAACAGGGAGGTAAATAACCTAATCACCAATCACCAATCACCAGTCCCCAGTCCCCAGTCACCAATCACCAATCACATATTTTTCTAAATCATTGATTTGCGGTGCGGGTAACTGGTTGAGAACTCGCCAAAGAATAGTGTAGCTGCCATCAGGACGGCGACGCACGGCACGAAAGGCTATGATAGTATCACTACTAGGCACTTCTGTTAATTGTTGCCTGATACGGCTATTTTGACGGCGTACGGGTTGACGTTCTGAGATGATTTCTGGGAGTTGAAATTGGAGCGATCGCACTAAATAAGTTTTATTTACTTCCGCTTTAGCACCACTCAAATAAATTTGCGACTGTTGCCAATTTTGACTTTTACCTGTAATAAACCGCCTTCTATCTACCTGTAAGGCTTTTAACTCTCTCGGTGGTTGGTAGTTGAGAAAAAAGTCCCGCGTTGATAGATCAAGAGTTTGTAGTCTACCATCCAATTTTTCTAAAGGTACATCACCTATATTAACGATAAAACCATAATCTATTCCTTGAGGGAATAACTGGAAGTTATCGTCAATCATTTTCAATGCTAAACTAGGAGTAAAATCTCCCTTACCCTCACCCACAGAGGGAAAAGGATAACGCTCAATAACACTTGGTTGTAATCGATTTTGGAGGGTATTCGGCCGACGACGGTAGGCTGAATCAGGTAACACTCGAAAAATGCCCGTGTTAGGCAATTGCAAAAACTGAGCGTAGATTTGTTTTTCTTGGGAATCAATGTCGTAAGCAAAACGGTCTAGTGTCGCTGCGTCTTCCTGTGGATTGATAAATTTGATGTTGTCAGGAAATCTTTTTTGGGCTGCTTGCAAGATTTGATTGGCAGTTCTAAGAGTGCTGATAGCTTCCTCTGGTGGTGCGATCGCGGGCTGGATAGGCGGTTTATAGTTAGCTATAGCTGTTTTTGCCGGGCTGCCAACCACTGGTAATGGGGAAGAAGTTAAATTTGGTTCTTTACGAATAAAAGGTGTTGCAGGTTTACTAAGATCAGGACGCTGTACTGGTGCAATAGAAATCACCGGATCTGATTTTCTTTCTCCAGAAACCAAAGGTAACTTTCTCACCAACCCTAACTCACCCCGTCGAGACAACAGCCGATCTGTAACTGGGGATAATTTTAACAATTCCTGGTTGGCAGCATACAAAGAGCAGTAAATTTGTAATTGAGAATCAGTTAACTGCACAGTTAAATCAGACTGTTGAGACAACTCTCCTTTTGCGGTACACAAAGTTTTCGGACTTGGGTACTGACGTTTGAGAAAAGTTTCTACAGAATGGGTATAAACAGTTAATTGCCCCCTCACGGATCTCATTCTGTTGGGGTCTGAACTGCTCAGTGCTTGCTCAAGTCGAGCAATTAAATAAATCTGCTGTTGTACTAGCTGCATAGCTTTGGTATAAAATATATTTTCTCCTGCTACTGAATCAACACTTTGACTCAGGTCTAACTGAGACTTATATTCCAGAGCTAAGGCAAAACTGGGAGTAAAACCCAGCGTCAAAGACAGTGAAAGTCCCACAAAGATTTTTCTCATGTCAAAAATGTCAATCTGATGGGTGTATGAAAAATCTAAAATAGATATTAAATTGGAAGAAAACAACGACCATCGACAACCGTCAGTTTATTTTACTTTCTGTAAAGCGTCGCCAGGTTGTTACCAGTGCTGAAACAAGATTACATGCAAGTTTCCCAGGATCAGCCTATCTATTCTGAGGCTCCACTCCAGCTGTTGCTTTTTGTCGATGGACGACCAAAGTCCCGACAACAGGTACAGCGCATACGCTCTTATTTAAGAGAATTAGAAACAGAGTATAGTTTTGAACTACAAATTATTGATGTCGGCCAACAACCGTATCTAGCGGAACATTTTAAATTAGTAGCAACGCCGGCTTTAATTAAAATTCATCCAGAACCTCAACAGACTCTGGCGGGAAGCAATATTATAACCCAATTAAAAAACTGGTGGCCTCGCTGGCAAGTTGCTGTAGACGCTTTCTTAAAGTTACAGGAAGACTTACAAGAACTCAAAGATGAGAATGTGCGGGCAACATTACCCACATCTACCATACATTCTGTTGCTGTTTCTGCGGAGTTGATCAAGCTTTCAGATGAAATTTTTAACTTGAAGCAGGAAAAAGAGAAACTGCAAGAACAGTTACAATTTAAAGACCGGGTAATGGCAATGTTAGCCCATGACCTCCGTAATCCTTTAACTGCTGCTGCTATAGCTATAGAAACGCTTCAAAATAACTACAATTCTGAAAAGGGAGCATTTTACCGTTTAAAACCAGCTATGGCTGAACATTTGTTAAAACAAGCCCGTAATCAAACACGAATCATTGACCGGATGATAGCTGACTTGTTACAAGTGGGAAGGGGAAATGATAAAGAATTTAATATCATACCACAAAAAGTAGAATTAGGAAAACTTAGTTATGAAGTATTGGAAGAATTACGCGATCGCTATATTAGCAAAGCTCAAAAAATAGAAACAGATATCCCCAAAGATTTACCTTATGTATATGCCGATCCTGAGCGTATCCGTCAAGTTTTAGTAAATTTATTAGATAATGCTATTAAATATACACCCGAAGGAGGCATGATTAGTTTAGCCGGACTACACCGCACCACTCAAAAAGTACAGTTTAGTATTGGTGATACAGGTCCTGGTATTCCCCCAGAAAACCGCGATCGCATCTTTGAAAATCATTTCCGTCTGCAACGAGATGAAGCAACTGATGGTTATGGCATTGGTCTGGCTTTATGTCAACGTATTATTAGAGCGCACTATGGTCAAATTTGGGTAGATGCAAATCCTCATGGTGGTGCATGGTTTCATTTTACTTTACCAGTTTATCCATCTTAATTTAGTCAGGAGTCAGGATTTCTAGAAGTTAGAATTTTTATTTCCCAATTACCAATTACCAATTACCAATTACCAATTACCAATTACCAATTACCCAAAAAAATGCCACATCCATTAATGTATGAAGAGGACAATTTTGTTGTTCTCGAAACTAACCAAGAAGAACAATTTTTGACGAAATCAGAATTACTAGAAAAGCTAGAAAATACTTTAAAACAACTGGCTTTTGATGACTTAACTCCTGATATCCAGAAATTTGATTCTGTCACAGAACAAGCACAATATTTAATTGATACCAGTTGTGAATTAGATGTAGGACCAGGAAAATATTTACAGTGGTATGCTGTGAGATTAGAAAAGTGACTGGGGACTGGGGACTGGGTAATCATTTTATTTTTCCCAAT
>NZ_JACJUZ010000124.1:0-7499 GCF_014299995.1 Sphaerospermopsis sp. LEGE 00249
AGACTTAGCTGCTGGTGAAGTTGCTCCTGTTGCTTTGACTGCTCCTGCAATCAACGGTTAATCTGAAACTGGGTTTAATAAGCTTAGTTAAATAAGAAAATACCCTCCAGAAATGGGGGGTATTTTTGTTTGTTTTTTAGTAGCAGGAGCATCAGATAATGATGAAACTATGCTTGGTGGTAATACTTTAGGAGTTGTGGTAGGAGATTACAGTCCAGAAATTGAAAAACTGCGGGGTTGTCCACAGATTTACTTTGCTCAAGGTCATTATGCTTGGGGAATTTTGGAAGCTTTAGATCACTATGACTAATATACAATTAATTCTTGTGGGGTAGACATACTTCGACACGCTCAGTACAAGTCTTGTCTGCCCTTAAACCCGGATGGGCTAAAACGTCGATTTAGTAATGCTAGGTAATCTGTTTTTACCTTGTAGGGGCGAAGCATTCGGACAGAATATGAACTGGTTTCACCGATAGGTTATCACACGAATGCTTCGCCCTTACGATTAATGAATCGGTGTTCTAGAAGCCCATCCCACAATATTAGACCTCTCCGAAAAAGATGTAGGAACAATTGATGAATTGTCCCTACGAATGGGTTTCAAGTTACGCTTATGTAATTTTCGGAGATGTCTATTGGATAATCTATTTCTTGGAAGTCCCTAAAATGGCTTTTTTCATCCTGTTAATCCTTTAATCCTGTACTTCGACTTACTTCGACATAGCTCGACTGCGCTCAGTAAGCAGACATCCTGATTCAGACAGTTTCTCCAAAACTCCCCAAAAATGTCATCATAGTAAAGTTGAGAAAATACTGGAGATAAAACTACGGTTTACGCACGTCCTTTAGCCCGGTTAATTGAACAACTGCAACGCCTTCCCGGTGTGGGTCCAAAATCTGCCCAGCGTCTAGCGTTGCATATTTTGAAGCGTCCAGAATCTGAAGTGGAAGCTTTAGCACAAGCATTGATTAATGCTAAAAAACAGGTAGGTTTATGTCAAGTCTGCTTTCACCTCTCATCTGAACCTGTATGTGATATCTGTCGCAACGCGAACCGGGATAATCAAACTATTTGTGTAGTTGCAGATTCCCGTGATGTGATAGCTTTGGAAAAAACCCGCGAGTATAAAGGGAAGTATCATGTTTTGGGTGGGGTAATTTCGCCGATGGATGGTATTGGACCAGAACAGTTGACGGTTCAAGCTTTGGTAAGGAGAGTCAGTCAACAAAAACCCCAGGAAGTAATTATGGCTATTAGTCCCAGTGTGGAAGGGGAAACCACTACATTATATATAGGTCAGCTACTCAAACCATTTACCAAGGTAACGCGCATTGCTTTTGGTTTACCTGTGGGTGGTGATTTAGAGTATGCTGATGAAATTACACTGGCTAGGGCTTTGGAAGGAAGAAGGGAATTAGATTAGGAGTCAGGAGAATAAATAATTATCAATTATCAATTATCAATTATCAATTACTTTTTTTGATGCTTATGTTGCTGTTGTAATTGGTGCATTTTATTAAATAAATGCCAACAATATTCTTCAGGTAGTCCACAGGTGATTGCACCCCTTAGCACAACGTTAAAATACCAATCATTAGGTGCAACTTCTTCTTTTAATTTGTTCACTACTACATAAGTACGAACATTATTATATATTTGATCTTTGTGGTGAATATCTACTATTTCATGACGATAGAATTGTTGGGAAACTCCTTCACGTTGATCGAGATTTTCGCTGAGTCTCCAAGGTAACTGATAAAGTACACCTGTGACTAAGGATGTAGAATCATTGACTACATCTAAAACCCCACATTTACGCAGGGGGGAATAACCATAAAATCTGAGTTTATATTCTTTTAATATAGCAGGTCCGATGACATAAGGGTATGTATTTTCACCAAGCGATCGCTTTAAATCCACTGGACACATACAAGAACCATAGGCAAAATAATAAAATGTCGGTTCTGTCTCTACCTTTGCAGGATTTTGAGGTTGTACCCAACTATGGTTTATGTGTCCACTGTGATTACTCATATTCCTTCTTTATATGATAATATAAAAATGGTATTACGTTAATGATCATAAATGATCATATTCAATATATTTAGAGTTCGTAAATTTCTAATGGTAAATTATCTGGGTCCTTAAAAAAGGTAAATTTCTTGCCTGTAATTTCATCAACTCTGATATGTTCAACTTCGATATTTTGAAAAGTTAAATAATTCACACTTTCTTCAATATTCTCAACCGCAAAAGCAAGATGTCTTAAACCACAAGCTTCTGGTTTACTAGGTCTTGCGGGAGGGTTGGGAAAGGAGAATAATTCAATTTGGGTATTTCCTACTTTTAAATCTAGTTTATAAGAATTTCTCTCTTTGCGGAAGGTTTCATGAATAATCGGAAAACCAAGAATGTCAACATAAAAATGTTTTGATTTTTGGTAATCTGAACAAATGATAGCGATATGATGAACACCGGAAATTTTCATATAAATTAAACGATAGATATATGTTTTTTGTAGAAGTTTAGCGCGACCATCCCCATGCCAGAAAAAATAACCGCAGCAAAACCAAAAACTCTCTGAAACTCTATTACCTTCGTGTTCTTTGTGTCCTTCGTGGTTCGTTTCTTTCCAGACTTTGACATTGGATAAAAATAAATTTACAAATTTGGGATGCTCCCAGTTTAGCAATACTATGAGTAGGGGTCTAGCATTGCTAAACCCCTACTTAATTACTACCCTAAAATCGTCTTTGATGCAATCCTGGTTTTCTTGCGGTCCGCTTCCGAAAGTTCTTGACCGGCTTGCAGACGAGTAGCAGAAGATTGCAATACAGTTGCAGCGTTAGTATCACCAATTTGTAAAGCAGTTTTCGCTGCTGTTTGCAACATTGTGACTGCACCTGTGCGATCGCCTTGTTCTAATTTTGCCTCTGCAATCTGAGTTTGGCGATATTTAGCTAATACCAAAATTGACTGTGACACCTGGGTATTTAATGCTGGTTGGTAAGTCTGAGTAATATTAGCATATATCGGCATCAGGGGAGAAAGTAAACTCTCTTTTTTCTGTGCTGGATCATCGTAGCGAATCTGAATATGTCCAATGACTTGTTCACCTTCTGGCAATTGTCCCAAATAAATATTCCCCAAAACTACCCTTTCTACATCTTTCATTAAATCACCCAAACGAATCACAAAGCTACCATTAGCTTCTGTTTCCACTGGTAACTCAATGGTTTCTGGGGCAACTTGGGCGACTGGTTTGAGTTCTGCTAACCGCACACCAGGAACGAGAGACAGCAATAAATGGGCATTGGTTAAGCCCACAGATTGAATGCGTTTAAACAAGCGTTTAAACTGGTCCACAGCTTGGTTAGGAGTCTCAATATAAGCGAGAGTACCACCACCAGCATCGGCGATTTTTTCTAGTAAGTCCTGGTTCCAGTCATCACCAAAACCAAAGGTGTTAATGGTGATATTTAATCTGGTGGCTTTTTGTGCTAGTTGCAAACAACGGTTGTTGTCATTTGATCCTATCTGCCATTTCCAGATTTTTAACCCGTTATCACCATGACCATCTGTGAGTAGAAAAGCTTGGGAAACAGCACCTTTTGTTCCTTTGAGCAATTCTGTAATTCCCAAAGATAAACCTTCACCAATAATAGTACCGCCTCCAGCTTTCAGACTTTTGTGTAACTGGGTTTTGATGGTTTTGAGGTCTTGAACGATTTGGTTAGGGATAATGACCTCAGCAGTACCCGCAAAAGCCACAATTGAGATCCTGTCTCCAGGTTTGAGTTGATCTAATAATTGTTCCACTGCCTGAATCACTGTGTTCATAGCTTCGCCGTGCATAGAACCGCTTTTATCGAGAATCAGGCATAAATTCACGGGTATACTAGAATCAAGCTCATCAGCAATAGCCGAAATGGAAATTTCTAGTTGACGCTGGTTAGTAGTTTGGGTTGCGTCAACGTTAGTATCATTTAGTGCCGATAATAATTTAACTTTCATGTAGGAGGAGCATCCTGCAACACAGTTTTTGAGACAATTCTGGTTTTCTTGCGATCGCTCTCTGATAAATCTTCACCTGCTTGTAAACGAGTAGCTGAAGTTTGCAACACCGTCGCTGCACTAGCGTCACCCATTTGTAAAGCTGTTTTGGCGGCGGTTTGGAGCATGGTGGCCGCCCCAGCGCGATCGCCTTGCTGTAATTTTGCTTCCGCTAACTGGGTTTGGCGATACTTGGCTAAAGCTAAGATTGACTGCTGCACCTGGGGATTGGTACTCGGTTGGTAAGTGCGATCTACATTCACATAAACTGGCATATTGAGGGAAAATAAACCAGCTTGATCCAGTGCGGGATCATCGTAGCGTACTTGCACATTAGCGATCGCCTGTCTACCTTCTGGCAACTGTCCCAAATAAATATTAGCCAAAATCACCCGTTCCACATCTTTCATTAAATCCCCTAATCTCACTGTAAACCGTCCATCTGGTTCTGTTTGTACAGGTAATTCAATTGTCTCTGGGGCGACTTGAGCTACAGGTTTTAATTCTGCTAATCTCACATTCGGCATCAGGGAAAATAACAGGTAAGCGTTAGTTAAACCTACTGTTTGCATCCGAGTAAACAAACTATTAAACTTATCCACCGCTTGTTCAGGGCGTTCAATATGTGACAAACTTCCTAACGCTGCATCCGCAATTTTCTCTAAAATATCCTGATTCCAATTGTCTCCAAACCCTAACGTATTTAAGGTTAAATTATAGTCAGACGCTAATTGAGCAAATTTCAAGCAGCGATTATTATCACCATGTTCATTTTCCCCATCTGTCAGTAAAAAAGCTTGGGAAACAGTATCTTTTTTACCCTTTGCTAACTCTTCTATTCCCAAACGTAACCCTTCATCAATTGCAGTACCCCCATCCGCAGAAAGACGATTAATTTGCTGTTTGATGTAATCTCGCTCTGCAATTACCTGATTAGGTACTAAAACCTTGGCACGATGGTCAAAAACCACAATACTCAGTCTATCCTGCTCACTGAGACGGTCAACCAACAAACAAGCCGCCTTTTTCACATTATCCAGCGATCGCCCCCGCATCGAACCACTATGATCTAATATTAAACATAGATTTAATGGCACACTGCGATCTAAAGTTTCCCCAATCGCCGAAATCGAAAACGCTAACTGACGTTGACTACTAGGTTGATTCGCGTCTACACAAGCATCATTTAAATGAGGTTGCAAGTTAACTTTCATAAATTCAATTTTCCTAACGACATTATCTATATCTATTTATAAATAACTTCAATCTCCAGTTAACAGAGTACGGAAAACAGATAAAGGAGGCAGGAAGCAGGAAGGTTTACCTCGTCTCTCGTCTCTCGTTTCTCTCGTTCCCAGTCTCTGACTGGAAATGTGAACATAGAGGTTCTACCTCTCACCCAACACCTTAACAATTCTTAACTCTATTTTCCCCCAAAAATCCCAAAAAAGTTTCAGCACCTTTTTTTACCCCTAAATTATTGAGAACGGTTGCGAATGACTCAACGTATTTTCAAGGGTCTTGACTTCTGAGAGGGTTGTGTTATGATAGGTTTTAGAATAATCCAAGGGAGTCGTATCGTCTAAATCAGGATATCCAGGATTACCGGATTTACAGGATAAAAACGCAAATAAACGCAGATGATCTGAATCACGATTTAGATGATTTAAGAATTTCTAGGATACGATTTAATGATGGTTGGTTATTTTTGAAGGCTTTTTTTCTCAGAATCAGGATAACCAGGATTATAGGATTTACAGGATGTTATTTAATGATGGTTCGTTACGCACAAGTTATGGAAGGAACGAACCGCAAAGAACGCAAAGTACACAAAGGTAAAAGGTTTCAGAGAGATTTGAAAATTTCATCCTGTTCATCCTGTTCATCCTTTAATCCTGGACATCTTCACCACATCTGTGATATTTTAAAGTCAAAATCATATACTGAGTCTATAAACACCAAACTAAAATCCTATCCTGTTCATCTTTTAATCCTGGACATCCTGATTCAGACGAAAATCTATTTCCCGCAAAGGCACAAAGGAGCAAAGGCGCAAAGAAGATATCCTGTACATCCTTGAATCTTAGTTTTAACAATCTGCGTCTATCCGCGTTCCTATCCTATAAATCCCTAAATCCTGATGCGGACAAATATTGACATCTCATAAATATATATGATATGTTAAAACTTAAGTAACTCAAATCATATAACATCAAACCAAAATCCTATCCTGTTCATCCTTTAATCCTGGACATCCTGATTTAGACATATTAAAAACCGTAAAAAAAATTGATCGCCTGACGGCGAGGAAGAAGGGAAAAAAGAAAAAGTGTAGAGGGTAAAAGGGTAAGAGAGTAAAGAACTAAAGAGTCCTTGCGCCGGAAACTACCAACCGAAACCCGAGGCTGTTGTAACTGTAGTCTGGGCTGAAGTTGTCACGAAACGCAGAACGGCAATAGCTGGGGTTGAGATCCCAAGAACCACCGCGCAGCATCTTATATTCGCTTTGACTTGTCACAGCACTGCTATCTATAGGCGCGTTATTATAGTTATCAACATAATCATCCAAACACCATTCCTTGACATTCCCGTGCATATCGTACAAACCAAAGGCGTTAGGGGGAAAAGAACCTACATCTGTAGTTCGTTTACGATACTCACCTTCAGGAGCATTAGCGTAGGAGTAATTACCATTATGGTTTACCAGATCAGTGGTAATACTTTCACCAAAATAAAATGGTGTGGTAGTTCCGGCTCTACAAGCATACTCCCATTGTGCTTCACTTGGTAATGTGTAGTTTTTTCCTGTTTTTTGGCTTAACCTTTGACAGAAATTAACCGCATCATTCCAACTTACTCTTTCTACAGGACGTTGGTTGGTGAGGGTGGTTGAACCATCGCCTTTAAAGCGAGAAGTGTTATCTCCCATAATAGCTTGATACTGTGCTTGTGTCAATGGATATTTACCTATGAAGAAACTGGGAACAGTTACTTGACGTTGGGGACCTTCATTTGATGCTCTATCTTTCTCAGTTTCCGGTGAACCCATGAGGAATGTTCCCCCTGGTATTTCCACCATTTCTAAAGTCACACCATTTCCCAAATATTCGGTAAAATATCGCGCTGAGGAGTTGCGTCGGTTGATGATGCTTCCGGTGGAGTCGGTGGTGACAACTTCAAAATTAAAGGTTGAGAGGGAGTTTGAAGAAGTTTGATTTTCAGAAGTTTGATTTTTAGGACCTGAGAATAATAAATTTTGTCCTACAACAGCAATAGTCACACCACCAACAAATAAGCTGGGATAAACCAAGAAATTTCTCCGGGTGATAATTGTAGGTTGAGGAGATCGATTTTGAGAAGATTGAGAAGATTGATTTTGAGAAGATTGATTTTGAGAACTTCCCAATTTTTGAGAAATTGGAGGTTGGGGTGGTTGGGGTGG
>NZ_JACJUZ010000125.1:0-7234 GCF_014299995.1 Sphaerospermopsis sp. LEGE 00249
CCCAATCACCTGTCACCTGTCACCTGTCACCTGTCACCTGTCACCTGTCACCTGTCACCTGTCATCTGTCACCTGTCACCTGTCACCTGTCACCTGTCACCTGTCCCCTAATCTAAAATCCAAAATCTAAAATCTAAAATCCTTATGGTCAGTCTGTTAGAAAATCCCTTGCGGGTTGGTCTCCAACAACAAGGGATGGCCGAACCCCAAATTATTGTTATCTTTGGCGCGTCAGGTGATTTAACCTGGCGTAAACTCGTACCTGCATTATTTAAACTCCGTCGGGAAAGACGCATTCCTCCAGAAACTACCATTGTTGGTGTCGCCCGTCGTGACTGGACCCATGACTACTTCCGGGAACAGATGGAAAAAGGAATGCGGGAAGCTCACAGCAAAGTCGAACTGGGAGAACTCTGGCAAGACTTTTCCAAGGGTTTATTTTACTGTTCCGGTGATATTGACAACCCCGAAAGCTATCAAAAACTGAAAAACTTCCTCGCTGAACTCGACACCCAACGGGGAACACGGGGAAATCGGATGTTTTACCTTTCTGTTGCGCCCAACTTCTTCCCCGAAGCTATTAAGCAGCTAGGAGGGGCAGGAATGTTAGAAGACCCCGACAAACACCGTCTCGTCATTGAAAAACCCTTTGGGCGTGATTTAGCTTCCGCGCAAAGCCTTAACCAAGTAGTGCAGAAGGTTTGTAAAGAAAACCAAGTTTACCGCATTGACCACTACTTAGGTAAGGAAACAGTACAAAACCTGTTAGTGTTCCGCTTTGCCAATGCCATTTTTGAACCATTATGGAATCGGCAATTTGTGGATCACGTACAAATCACCGTTGCTGAAACCGTAGGTGTAGAAGACCGGGCGGGATATTATGAAAGTGCCGGTGCGCTACGAGATATGCTGCAAAACCACCTCATGCAGTTGTATTGTTTAACCGCAATGGAAGCACCCAACGCGATGGATGCTGACAGTATTCGTACAGAAAAGGTGAAAGTTTTACAAGCCACTCGTTTAGCAGATGTGAATAACCTTTCCCGTTCTGCCATTCGCGGACAATATAGCGCCGGTTGGATGAAAGGAGAAAAAGTCCCTGGATATCGAGAAGAACCGGGAGTTGATCCCAATTCCACCACACCCACTTATGTAGCAATGAAATTTGTGGTGGATAACTGGCGTTGGCAAGGTGTACCTTTCTATCTGCGGACAGGGAAACGGATGCCGA
Organism: Sphaerospermopsis sp. LEGE 00249; assembly: GCF_014299995.1. Classification (NCBI taxonomy): domain Bacteria; kingdom Bacillati; phylum Cyanobacteriota; class Cyanophyceae; order Nostocales; family Aphanizomenonaceae; genus Sphaerospermopsis; species Sphaerospermopsis sp. LEGE 00249. The sequence continues at coordinate 1,232 of NZ_JACJUZ010000125.1, forward strand.
AAAAAGTCAGTGAAATTTCCATCCATTTCCGGGAAGTACCTTCCAGAATGTTCCCATCAGCCGCATTACAAGCAAACGCCAATATTTTGACAATGCGGATACAACCAAATGAAGGTATTTCGCTCCGTTTTGATGTGAAAATGCCCGGTGGAGACTTCCGCACCCGTTCCGTGGATATGGACTTTACTTATGGTTCATTTGGGATTGAGGCCACATCTGATGCGTATGATCGCCTGTTTTTAGATTGTATGATGGGCGACCAAACATTGTTTACCCGGTCTGACGAAGTAGAAGCTGCTTGGCGTGTAGTGACACCTGCGCTGTCTGTTTGGGACTTACCCGCAGATCCCGCTACTGTTCCTCAGTATGAAGCGGGTACTTGGGAACCAGCAGAAGCTGAATTATTAATCAACCAAGACGGCCGCCGTTGGCGCAGACTTTAAGGGGTGACTGGGGACTGGGGACTGGGGACTGGTGACTGGGTAAGAGTTTTTCCCAATGCCCCATGCCCCATCCCCAATTATTAATCCGAAATCCAAAATCCAAAATCCAAAATCTAAAATCCAAAATTGACTATGGTAACTGAAGCTTCTACAATTTATTCTCTCCAAGCCCCTAAAGATGTGTGTTTGACTGATATTGAAAACGAACTCAGTCAAATTTGGCAAAGTTATGGTATTCAAGGGGAAGAAGGCGGTTTACCTGCTGCTACCCGTGCTGCAACATTTACTCTAGTGGTTTATGAACCAGAAGAAACCCAGTATTTGTTAGCCGCTATTGGTGTTTATAACGGTCCTATTGATGGGATTTTGGGACCCCAAACCCAAACTTCACTGCGGGAACTACAGAAAAAACACGGACTTCCAGAAAGCGGTATTCCCACACCGGAAACGATCAAGGTTTTACGGGAAGAATATTTTAAACTTCAGCACAGTGGGGAACATGGTGATAGTCATGGTGCGGCGATGGGCTATACTTACAGTCCCACCAGTCCCACTATTGCTGATGAAATTGCTTTGCGTAACCCTTGCCGGATCATTGCTTTATGTCCCATTGCGGGGGAAGATGAAGGGGTAAAGGCGCAGGTTTCTGCCTATTGTCCTATTCAAAAGCAGTCTTCTAGTACATTAATTTGTTGTGAATACATTACCTTAACTGGTACTGCTGCCGCTTTGGAACGTATTGGGGGCATGATTCCCGCTTTGTTAATTGGTGGTTTGCCTAAGTTTTTATGGTGGAAAGCTACTCCTGATTCTCAAAATCCTTTGTTTAAGAGATTGGCGGCTGTTTGTAATAATGTGATTGTTGATTCTTGTAATTTTAATTCTCCTGAAAGTGATTTATTAACTTTGCAAGATTTGGCAGATACAGGAGTTCCTTTAGCTGATTTAAATTGGCGACGTTTATCTGCATGGCAAGAATTAACAGCAGAAGCTTATGATGCTCCTGTGCGTCGTGCAGCTTTGAGAGAAATTGATCGGGTAAATATTGATTATGAAAAAGGCAATGCTGCCCAAGCTTTATTATTTTTAGGCTGGTTAGCGAGTCGCTTGGAATGGCAACCTGTTTCTTACAGCAAAGAATTTGGTGATTATGATATTACCAATATTGTTTTTGTGTCGAAAGATCAAAGACAAATTAATGCAGAGTTAGCAGGTGTTCCTGTTGCTGATATTGGGGAAATTGTTGGTGATTTGATTGCTTTGCGTTTGAGTTCTACTAATCCTCAAGCTAATTGTGGTACGGTAATTTGTTCTGAAACCGGCGGTTGTATGCGGATGGAAACTCAAGGTGGCGCTCAATCTGCTGGTTTATTTCAACAAGTTAGTTCTCTTGCTGAACAAAAGCCGGAGTTTTTGTTAAGTCAGCAGGTACAACGTTGGGGGCGTGAGGCTTTGTTTGAGGAAAGTTTATCGGTGATTACGAAAACTATTAAGTTGGGTTAGTTTTCATCTCGTTCCTAGTCTCTGACTAGGAATGCTTTTTTGAGGCTCTGCCTTTTTTTTGTCTGAATCAGGATGTCCAGGATTTAAGGATTTTCAGGATTATATTTTTATTGAACCACGTTCGCGAAGCGTGCCGAAGGCATAGACACGAAGGACACGAAGGAAGAGAGGAAGAGAAGAAGAGAAATTTTTAGATATATGCACCACTTTTTTACTTCTGACTCCTGACTCCTGACTCCTGACTCCTGACTCCTGACTCCTGACTCCTGACTCCTATGCCCTCACGGAAAGACTTTCTCAGCAACCCCTAACTATTCTCGCTTGGGCAGCTACGGAAAATCGAGTTCTCTTAACTCATGATGTGGCTACAATTACGCGCTATGCTTATGAAAGAATAACAGCAGGTGAGATGATGCCAGGGGTGATTGAGGTTTCTACAGATGCTAGAATTGGACAGGTAATAGATGATATTTTGTTGTTAATTGATTGTTGTTTTGATGGAGAGTTAGCAGGACAAATATATTATTTGCCATTTTGATGATTTAGATTCTCGACTTCTTACTATGATCTATTTTTGTTGGTGGGGTTTATAAAGGAAGTCGGGGATCTTTTTTTGTCTGAATCAGGATGTCCAGGATTTAAGGATTTTCAGGATGATTTTTTTATTGAACCACGTTCGCGAAGCGTGCCGAAGGCATAGGCACGAAGAACACGAATAAAGAGAGGAAGAAGAGTGTTTTTTAGAGAAATGCACCACTTTTTTAATCTCACGCAAAGGCGCAAAGGCGCAAAGGAATTAGAAAAAGTTTAAGGGTGTGGTGCAAGTATCTAAAAGTTGCTGTAATTTTCTGGTTAAGAAGTTAAGCTACGTTTTTTATTGATACAATTCCTTCACTGCACCACTGTACTAATAGCCAGCGATCTGAGTCTTTGTCTAATGCTGGTTTGAGTCGAAAGGCAAAAAATTCTTCCCATGCTTCTATGCTGTGTCGTGAGACAAATTGTTGCTCGATTTCTTTAAATTTTTCCCAGTTGCGTTCTGCTATGGCTGTTAGCATGGGGATTAATTCTGTGATTGATATGGAATGTGTAGTTTTACTCATCTGGGTGTCCTTCAAAGATACAGATTATTGGCAAAACAGAGGCTTGAGTATCAATGACTTCGACTAACCGAAGTCCCATTTTTTTACCTATTTTCTTGCAGCGTTCCTCGGATGCAACTGGTAGCCAATACCTTGACTCTTTTACAGGGTCAAATTCGCCCTTGGAACGTTTGATTTTATCCTCCATCTCTGAGAATGCCTTTTTTAGTTGTTGCGTTGGCTTTTGGCGATCGCTAATTTGGCTTATCTGATTTGGTTTTTGTTTGCACTGCGTTTTTGCAGATGGACTCTACAAGGTTGCTTAAAGTCCGGTTTTCCTCTTCAGCCCATTTTTCTAGCGATTCTTTTAGGGATTGATCACATATAAATGCGATTCTGGGTCGTCTAGCCACCATCGTTAACACTTTTTATAACTGTATATCCAGCATACTCCAGAGAATAACTGTGTTGTTAGGTGGGTAATACTGTTATCAGATATTTGACAGGTGTTGACGCTGTATGACAATGTGGCTACTATAGCATCATTTTTCCCATACAAGTCAAGTGGTGATAGAAAAAACCTTCAATCTCGATGGGTGAAGGTATCAAAATCGTTAGGAATTTTGTTCTGAAACTGTGCCTTTTTTATTTTTGGAGAAGGCATAGTGTTAAGTAGGATTGACTATATGTCAATATATCCCCAACTTCTCAAAGAAATCGGGGATTTAAAAATTGCCTCTTTGCGTCTTTGCGTCTTTGCGTGAGGTATATTCAAACCTCATACGGGTTAACCCCCAACTCCCGCAACCGTTCCGCTAAACGTGCGGCTTTTTGCTGTTCCTGCTCCAACTGAGATGTTAATTGCTGTGTCTTTTCCCCACTATGTAACAACAAATTCCCCTGTAAATCCCACCAACGCAACCAGGGAGCTTGCATATTATTATACATTCCTTCCCAAATTCCCAACTCTACACCTAGCGGTAAAATTGGATAATGCCCCCTTTCATTAGCTGGTAATAATTCGTAACGTCCATTCACTAAATGATACACTTTCACACTGGCTTTCTGGACTTCATAAATACCATAAAACGGTACTCTAATTGCTTGTTCATACACCCAAAACTTACCATTAAACGGTGTTTTATCCCTTTCTTCTGCACCATCCCCAGATACAAATTCTAAAACTATTAAAGGTGCTATATATTCCTGCCACAATACGTAGGAACGGCGGAATTTACCGTTTAACATTGGTGGTACATTAGCTACATAAAACCAATCTGGTGCTTCCGCGCCTTTTTCCAGTGGTTCGGTTAAACGCCAATAAATACCGCAGTCTTGACCGATCGCATATTGTCCATCAGGATGTATTTTTTGCAAGGTGCTATTGATGGAGTCTGTTAGTAAGATGCTTTGGGGATGTTCTTGAAAATTTTGACCTACGGTACGCTTCGCTAACACAAATGTTCCATCCGACTCTGGTAACTCCGTGTGGTCGGGAAGATGGGTAATATCTATGTCAGCAGGTTTCGCAAGAGTCATAGAACTGGGTTTTGGGTTTAAAGACTCGATCGCCTCTATTGTAGTTATATTATAGTTAAATATTATGACATTGATGGGCGATCGCCTTTTTTTAGGATGGCGCGTGATAACTGATAGCGGACAACTGACAACTGATAACTGAAAACTAAACCTTTGGTTCCAAAGACTTCAGCAACTCAGTATTAACACCAGATTCACGAGTTAAAGAAATCTTACCCGTGCGGGCAATTTCCCGTAAACCAAACTTTTGCAACACCTGAACGATCGCCACCATCTTCCCCGGATCTCCCACCACTTCCAAAGTCAGAGAATCTTCCGCTACATCCACAACCCTAGCGCGGAAAATCTGCGCCAGTTCTACCACCTCAGAACGGTTGTTGCTGGTAGCATTCACCTTTAACAGCATCAATTCCCTTTCTACACAAGGTGTCTCAGTAACATCCTGTACTTTCAGGACATTAACTAATTTATATAACTGCTTTGTGAGTTGTTCAATCACGCGATCGTCACCAGGTACAACCATCGTAATTCGGGAAACTCCACCCTGTTCAGCAGGACCGACAGCAAGGCTTTCTATATTAAAGCCACGACGGGCAAATAAACTAGAAATACGGGACAAAACCCCCGCTTCATCTTCAACAAGTACAGAAAGAGTATGTTTCATCTTCGCCAACACAGGCTAGGGAGTATAAAGAGATAAATGTAACATCAGCCATATCTCAGGGCTGCTTTAGACTGACTACGAAATAAAATTTTCGGTCTAAACCCTTATTTTAATACGCTTGTGACTCCTATCTAAATCAGGATTTCCAGGATTTAAAAGTGATTTTTTCTCGTTCCCATACTCTGTATGGGAATGAATGTAAGAAGGCTCTGCCTTCTATTAAATCAGAGTCAGAGACTCAAAAACAGCATTCCCAGTCTGAGACTGGGAACGAGATTAAACGAGATTAAAACTACTGCAAATCCTAGCAGAGATAGATGTTACTGGTTTTTTAAAGTTTTATACTGATATGTGAGAACCACTTTACCAGGAGAAAATCGTTTATGAGTTGGTTAAAAAGACTGTTTGGAATGGAAAAACCAGAAAACGCAAAAGTAAACCCAACTCCACAAGCAGCAGCTACCGCTGACAAAATCCCTACAGAACGTATAGGATTAAATGGCGAATATGATCAAAGCGGTTTAGCTAAAAGAGTCGCATTAGCCTTTGATCAAGATTCAGAACTTGCAAATTGCGATCGCCTGTGGGTAGCTCAACTAGGTAGCACCGTGGTATTAAAAGGTGAAGTTCCCAGTCAGAAAATTCTCAACAAAATGGTTTCTGTCGCTCGTTCCGTTAATGGTGCTACTAATGTAACGTCTGAGCAAGTTAAAGTTGGGTGATTGGTGATTGGTGATTGGTGACTGGTGACTGGGGACTGGGGACTGGGGAC